>JALRCL010000071.1 GCA_023268575.1 Patulibacter sp. | reverse complement strand
GCGACGATCACCGCGGCCCCGCTGCCGCCGGGGTCGCCGATCCCGAGCCGTCTGTGGGACCCGACCGGCGGCCGGATCGGCGGCCACGTGCTCGAGTTGCTCGCCGTCGGCCTGCTGCCCCCCGAGCTGCGCCGCGACTGGCGGATGGACTGGGACGCCGGCCACGAGCGGCAGCTGCGGGCGATCGCCGCCGTCGCCCGTCGGACGTTCCCGCGGCTCCCCCGGCGGATGGCGGTCCATCCCTGGGCGGCGCCGGCCGTCCTCGGGCCCGACGCGCGGGTGCTCGGCCGCAGCCTCGCACCGGGCGCTCCCGGCCCGGCGTAGCCGGTCGCCGACGCGGGGCCCCGGGCGACGGTGCCTCCGGGCCCCCCGGTGGCACCCGCGCGCGAGGGCCCGCCCGCTCGCGGCGAGCGGCGGCGCGTCCGATCGCTCGCGCGCGACGTTCTCGAGGAGGACCATCGGACGTCGCTCGTGCTCCTCCTGCTCCTCTTCGGCCTGCTCGCCGGGGCCGCCACCGCGCTGTCGCCCTGCGTGCTGCCGGTGCTGCCGATCGTGCTCGCCGGCGGGGCGACCGGCGGACGGCGCCGGCCGCTGGGGATCGTGCTCGGGCTCACGGGCGCGTTCACGTTCGCCACGGTGGCGCTCGTCTACGTCATCGACGCGCTCGGCCTGCCCGACGATCTCGTGCGGTCGCTGGCGATCGCCGTCCTGCTGGGCTTCGGCGTCGCGCTCGCCGCGCCGCCGCTCGCCGCGCGGCTCGAGGCGGCCATCGGGCGCCTCACCGCCGGCCGCGGCGCGCGCGTGCGCGGTGAGGGGCTCTGGTCGGGGGTCCTGCTCGGCGCCGGCCTCGGCGTCGTCTACGCGCCGTGCGCCGGACCGATCCTCGCGGCGGTCATCACGACGACCGCCTCCCAGTCGCTGGACGCCCAGCGGCTCGCCGTCGCGCTCGCGTACGGCGCCGGCACCGGTCTCGTCCTCTACGTCCTCATGCTCGGCGGTCGCCGGCTGACCCGCCCCCTGTCGCGACGCAGCGGGCGCTTCCAGCAGGCGATGGGCGTCGTGATGGTCCTCCTCGGCCTCGCGATGGTGGGGAACCTCGACCTGCGCTTCCAGACCGCCATCGCCGACGACCTGCCGCAGGCGCTCGTGACCCCGACCTCCGCGATCGAGCGCTCCGGTCGCGTGCGCGACGCGCTGGCCGACCTGCGGGGCGGCGATCACGGGCGCGGGCCGGGCGGGTCGCCGCGCAACATCGGGCCCGAGGCGGTGCGGCGCGGCGACCGGCTGCCGCGCCTGGGCCGGGCCCCGGACTTCGTCGGCACCCAGCGCTGGTTCGACACCCCCGGCGACCGGCCGCTGACGCTGGCCGGCCTCCGGGGGCGGGTCGTGCTCGTCGACTTCTGGACGTACACCTGCATCAACTGCCTGCGGACGATCCCGGGCCTGCGGCAGCTCGACGCCCGCTATCGGCGGGCCGGTCTGACGATCGTGGGCGTCCACAGCCCCGAGTTCCCGTTCGAGCGCTCGGCGAGCAACGTCCGCGCGGCGATCGGCCGGCTCGGCATCCGCTATCCCGTCGTGCAGGACAACGACCTGGCGACCTGGAGCGCGTGGGGCAACCAGTACTGGCCGGCCTCCTACCTCGTGGACGCCACCGGCGAGGTACGCTGGGCGCACGCGGGGGAGGGCGCCGAGGACGCCAAGGAGCAGGCCGTCCGGTCGCTGCTGGCCGAGGCCGGTCGCCCGGTCCCGCGGGCCGAGGGCGGCTTCGACGTCCCGACGGCCGCCCGCGGGACCACGACGCCCGAGACCTACCTCGGCGCGCTGCGGATCCGCAGCACGCTGGCCGACACCGACGTCGGCGTCCACGACTACCCGGCCCTCCCGGCCCGACTGCCCGCCGACAGCATGGCCCTCGCCGGGCGCTGGCGGCTGGAGGACGAGCGCGCGGTGGCCGCGGGCGGGGCGCGCATCGGGCTGCGGTTCCGCGCCCGGCGGGTGTACCTCGTCCTCTCCAGCCCGCGCCCCGGCGCGCGCGTGCGCGTGCTGCTCGACGGTCGGCCGCTGCGCGCGGCGGCGTCGGGCGCCGACGTTCGCGACGGGACCGTGCGCGTCGGCCAGCAACGGCTCTACGACCTCGTCGACCTGCCCGCGGTCGCCGGGGGCCGGCTCGAGCTGCGCCTGCCGGCGGGCGTCTCCGGCTACGCGTTCACGTTCGGCTGAGGGCGCGCGGGCGCGCGGCGAGCGCCCCGCTCGGCACTCGCACGCAAGGCGCGTTGCAGTGCACCGGAGCGTGCAGGGAATCGCCCACCCCGGTGCGAACCTGGGAGACGGACATGACCGCCCCGCGCAGCACCACCGATCGTCAGCGCGCCGCCGCCCGCCGGGCCGCCGCCGCGGGCCAGACCGGCACGCACCCCGCCGTCGCCCCCACGGGCGCCTCGCGGATGCCGCCGTCGCACCCGAACGCCGTGATCGAGTTCCGGGGCGTGACGAAGGCGTACGACAACACGCACGCTGGCGTCCAGGACGCGTCGTTCTCGGTCCACCGCGGGGAGTTCCTCTTCCTCATCGGGCAGACCGGCGCCGGCAAGTCGACGCTCATGAAGCTCCTGCTGAAGGAGATGGAGCCCGACTCCGGCACGATCCGCGTCGGCGGCCGCGACCTGCGCGAGATCACGCGCAAGAAGGTGCCCTTCTACCGCCGCAACCTCGGCGTCGTGTTCCAGGACTTCAAGCTCCTGCCGAACCGCACCGTGCACGACAACGTCGCCTACGCGCTGCAGGTCACGGGCGCGACCCGCAAGCAGATCCGCCGCCAGGTGCCCGACATCCTGCGCCTCACGG
>JALRCL010000044.1 GCA_023268575.1 Patulibacter sp. | reverse complement strand
CCTCCGTCGCCTCCGGGTTGTTCCAGTAGCCGAGCGGCCAGGTCGGGTTCGTGTGCGCCCGCAGGCAGATCTCGCCGCGCTCGCCGGCCGGCACCGGCTGCTCGTCCTCGTCGAGGATCGCGACCTGCCACCCGGGCATCGGCTTGCCCATCGAGCCCTCGCGGACCTCCATGAACGGGAAGTTCGCGCACAGCGGGTAGCTCTCGGACAACCCGTAGAAGTCGAGCACCGTGACCCCGTACTGCTCGCGGAACCAGCGGATCGCCTCCGGGTTCAGCGGCTCGCCGGCCGAGCACGCCCGCCGCAGCGGGATCGGGTACCGCTCCCCGGCGCGCTCGACGGCCATCATCGACCGCATCGCCGTCGGCGTCGTGAAGACGTTCGTCACCTCGTGGCGCGAGAGGAACGCCAGCTCGGCCTCGGGGTCGAAGCCCCCACGGCGCTGGGCGACGTGCTGCACGACGCCGTAGCGCCAGGCGCCCATGAGCGGGATGATGCCGGCCGCCCAGGCCCACTCGCCCATCGAGCGGAACCGCTCGCCGTCGCGGACCTCGTGGCAGTGCTCGAACTCCTCGTGCCCGAGCAGGTAGCGGTGCGCGTGGAGGATGCCCTTCGCCAGGCCCGTCGTGCCGGACGTGTAGTAGAGCTGCGCCGGATCCTCGCTCGAGGTGTCGACGGTCTCGAACGTCGCCGGCTGCGCGGCCAGGAGCTCCGGCGTCAGCACGAGCAGCTCGCGGTCCTCGGCGCCGGGCAGGCCCTCGATCGCCGCGGCGATCTGCTCGCGGTGCGCCTCGTCGGTCACGACGATCGCGGCGTCGCTGTCGCCGACGCGGTGGCGGATGCCCTCGGTGCCGTAGAGCACCGACATCGACAGCAGCACGGCGCCGGCCTTCCACGTGCCGATGAAGGCCGCGGCGGTCTCCGGCGTGGGCGGCAGCAGGAACGCGACCCGGTCGCCCCGCTGCACCCCGTGGGCCACGAGGAGGTTCGCGAACCGGTCGGCCAGCTCGCGCAGCTCGCCCCAGGCGACGCGCCGGACGTGCCCGTCGGGATCCTCGTGGACCATCGCGAGCTTGTCGGCGGGGTGCTTGTCGCAGACGTCGGCGGCGATGTTGTAGCGCTCCGGCACGTGCCACTCGTGCTCGGCGACGAGCTGCTCGTACGTGCGGGTGCTGGGGTCGTGCGCGGTGCTCATGCCGGCCTCGGTCGTCGGGAGCGGGACAGGATCGGGCGCGGTCGCGCGCGCCCCTGCACCGACCCTCCCACCTCCCGCGCGCGGCGTCCACCTCCCGGGACGACCGGGCGCGTCGGCGCGCCGGGCGGCCGGACGGAGCGGTCCGGCGGCGGGTCGCGCGACGTCGTGCGACCCGCCCGCCACCGGGTTCCCGCGGTCAGTCCGGCCGGGCCGCGGCGGCGGTCGTGGCCGCGGCGGGGGCGTGGTGCGTGCCGTGGCAGCCGACGCAGTCCTCCTGCGCGCCGCGCTCGACCTGGATCGTGGCGTGGTCGAGCCCGTAGCGCTCCGCCAGCACGGCCCCGACCCGCCCGCGGACGGCGTCGGGATCGGCGTCGATCGCGACGACGAGGTGCGCGCTGAGCGCCGGGAAGCCGGTCGTGAGCTCCCACACGTGGAGGTCGTGGACCCCGGTGACGCCCGGCACGGCGGCGATCGTCGCGCCGACCTCGTCCGGGTCGGTCCCCGCCGGGGCGGCCTCGAGCAGGACCCGGGCGGTCCGGGTCGTCAGCCGCAGTCCGCCGCGCAGCATGAGGCCGGCGACGACGAGCGACGCGAGGGGATCGGCGATCCGCCAGTCGCCGGCGAGCACGGCGACGCCGGCGACGATCGCCGCGACCGATCCGAAGAGGTCGGCGAGGACGTGCAGGCGGGCGCCCTCGACGTTCATCGAGCGCCGCTGCGCCCGCGAGAGCGCGAAGGCGCTGGCGATGTTCGCCAGCGCGCCGACGACGCCGACGACGATGACGATCCCCGCCTCGATCTCCGGGGGATCGACGAGCCGGCGCACCGCCTCGATCGCGACGACGAGCCCGAGCGCCAGCAGCGCGACGGCGTTGATGAGCCCGCTGAGGATCTCCGCCCGCGCCAGGCCGAAGGTGTACCGGCCGCCTGCGGGCCGCAGCGCCAGCGTCGCCGCGCCGAGGGCGAGGGCCAGGGCACCGGCGTCCGTGAGCATGTGCGCGGCGTCGGAGAGCAGCGCCAGCGACCCGGAGACGATGCCCGCGACGACCTCGACGAGCATGAAGGTCGCGGTGATGCCCAGCGCGGCGGCGACCCAGCGGCGGTCGTCGTCGGCGCCGACCCCGTGGTGGTGGTCGTGACCGTGCTCGTCGTGGTCGTGCCCCGCGTGGTCGTGCCCGTGGTGGCCGGTCGTGGCGCTCACCCCATGATCGTGGCGCATCGCCCGCCGATCCCGATGGATCGCGAGGACGGGACTCCCTCTCGAACGGGAACCGGTCCCAGACCCGCGGCGGGCGTCGCGGTGGGCGAGGCGCCCGGACCCGGTGGGTGGACCGCGTCCGCGGGGACCGACGTGCGGAGCGGGGAACGCGCGTCCCGACCGAGCGCCGATGCGCCACGTTCAACGGGGCGAGGGCGGGGCGCCTCGCCCGCGGTGGCGCCGTACTCTTCGGCGCCATGTTCGACGTCTCGACCGCCGATCCCGACCGCACCCGGAAGTTCCTCAAGATCGTCGGCGGGCTCGCGCTGATCGACGTGTTCCTGCTCGTGCCGCTGCTGCTCGGCTACCTCGACGTCATCGACAGCGACTCGTTCGTCGGGCCCGTCGGCGGGACGCACGGCACGGTCTTCCTCGTGCTCGCCGGCATCGTCGCCTGGGGCGCGCAGCAGGGGCTCTGGAGCTGGCGCTTCCCCGGCACGATCGTCGGGGCCAACCTCGTGCTCTTCGGCCTGCTCCAGGCGCTGAAGGGCGACGCCCCGACGATCTTCGCCGTGCCGGCCGCGATCCTCATCGCGATCCCGCTGACCGCGGACGTCCTCGCCTCGCGCGAGCTCGATTCGCGGACGCGCTGACGCGGACCGACGCCGGGGCGTCGCGCCGGGCGTCCCTGCCGACCGGCGGCCCGGCCCGGATCCATCGATCCTCGGCCCCGAGGCGGGGCCGACCATCGGCGGATCCCGGCTCAGCCAGCGGCCGGCGCGAGCACCGCGGGCGCGCCGAACGGCACGAGGCAGGGCGGCAGGACGACGCTGCCGTCCTCGCGCTGGCCGTGCTCGAGCAGCGCGATGATCGTGCGTCCCACGGCGACCGCGGTGCCGTTGAGCGTCGCGAGCGTGTCCGGCTTGCCGCCCTCCGGCCGGTACCGCGCGCCGAGCCGGCGCGCCTGGTAGTCGGTGGTGTTCGACGTCGAGGTGAGCTCGCGGTACTGCTCCTGCGACGGCAGCCACGCCTCGCAGTCGAACTTCCGCGCGGCCGAGGCGCCGAGGTCGTCGACCGCGATGTCGACGACGCGGTACGGGATGCCGAGGTCGGTGAGGATCTCCTCCTCGAGCGCCAGCAGCCGGTCGTGCTCGGCCTCGGCGGCCTCCGGCGGGACGAAGCTGAACATCTCGACCTTGTCGAACTGGTGGACGCGGAAGATGCCGCGCGTGTCGCGACCGGCGGCGCCGGCCTC
>JALRCL010000010.1 GCA_023268575.1 Patulibacter sp. | reverse complement strand
CACGCCGACCGACGACCAGCAGATGCTGCAGGACGCGGCGCGCGAGTTCGCCGCCGGCGCGATCCGCCCGGCGGCCGAGCAGGCCGACCACGACGACGCGACCCCGCAGGAGCTGCTGGATTCGGCCGCCGAGCTGGGTCTCGCGACGCTCGGCGTCCCGGAGGAGCTCGGCGGCCTCGTCGAGGAGCGCTCCGCGGTGACCTCGGCCCTCATCGCCGAGGCGCTCGCGCACGGCGACCTGTCGATCGCCGTCGCCGCGCTCGCGCCGGCCGCCGTCTCCACCGCGCTCGGCCTGTGGGGCGACGCGGAGCAGCAGGCGACGTACCTGCCGGCGTTCGTCGGCGAGGACGTCCCGGCCGCCGCGCTCTGCATCCAGGAGCCGACCGCGCTGTTCGACCCGTTCGCGCTGCGCACGCGCGCCCGGCGCACCGGCGACGGCTACGTCCTGGACGGCGTGAAGTCGCTCGTGCCGCGCGGCAAGGACGCCGAGCTGTTCGTCGTCGCCGCGCAGGTCGAGGGGGAGCAGACCCCGTCGTTCTTCCTCGTCGAGTCGAAGCTCGACGGCATCACGACCTCGCCCGACCCGGCGATGGGCCTGCGCGCCGCCTCGACGGTGAAGCTCCATCTCGACGGCGTCAAGGTCCCCGCCGGCGCCCTGCTGGGCGGCGGCGAGCTCGAGGTCTACCGCGAGGCGATCGCGCTGGGCCGGATCGCCTGGTCGGCGCTGGCCGCCGGCACGTCGAAGGCGGTCCTGGACTACGTGATCCCGTACGTCAACGAGCGGGAGGCGTTCGGCGAGCCGATCAGCCACCGCCAGGCGGTCGCCTTCACCGTCTCGGACATCGCGATCGAGGCGGAGTCGATCCGCCTCCTGGCCTACCGGGCCGCGAGTCGCGCGGACGCCGCGCAGGGCTTCGCCCGCGAGGCCGCGCTGGCCCGGCGCCTCGTCGCCGACAAGGGCATGCAGATCGGCTCCCAGGGCGTGCAGCTCCTGGGCGGCCACGGCTACGTCAAGGACCACCCCGTCGAGCGCTGGTACCGCGATCTGCGGGCCGCCGGCATCGTCGAGGGCACCCTGCTCGTCTGAGGACCTGATCGATGATCAATCTCGAGAACCCCAAGAAGTTCCAGGGCCTGGTCGACATGACCCGCCAGGTCTCGGAGCAGATGTTCCGTCCGATCTCGCGCAAGTACGACCGCGCCGAGCACGAGTACCCGAAGGAGCTGGACACGCTCCGCGCCCTGCTCGAGGGCATGAACGAGGGCGACCCCTCCGGCGGCGTCAGCGCGTCCGGCGGCCGCAGCAACAAGGCGGCCGAGGGCAACGTCAACGGCGGCAACCTCTCGACGGTCCTCTCCGTCGCCGAGGCCTGCTGGGGCGACGTCTCGTTCGTCCTGACGATGCCGGGCCAGGGCCTGGGCAACGCGGCCATCGCCGCCGTCGCCGACGACGAGCAGATGGCGCGCTTCGGGGACAAGTGGGCCGCGATGGCGATCACCGAGCCGCACTTCGGCTCGGACTCCGCCGCCGTGAAGGCGACCGCGATCCTCGACGAGGAGACCGGCGAGTACGTCCTCAACGGGACGAAGATCTTCGTCACCTCCGGCGAGCGGGCCGACGTGGTCGTCGTGTGGGCGTCCGTGGACCCGAGCAAGGGCCGCGCGGCGATCAAGTCGTTCATCGTCCCGCGCGACACCCCCGGCTTCGAGCTCGTCCGGCTCGAGCACAAGCTCGGCATCCGCGGCTCCGACACGGCGCAGTTCGCCCTGACCGACGTGCGGATCCCGAAGGAGAACCTCCTCGGGACGCCCGAGGTCGAGGTGAAGAAGGGCTTCGCGGGCGTCATGCAGACGTTCGACAACACCCGCCCGATGGTCGCCGCGATGGCCGTCGGGGTCGCGAAGGCGTCGCTGGAGCGCACGCGCGAGCTCTTCGCCGAGGCCGGCGTCGAGGTCGATTACGACAAGCCCGCGCACCTGCAGATCGGGGCGGCGGCGGAGCTCCTGCGGATGGAGGCGGACTTCGACGCCTTCCGCCTGCTGACGCTCGAGGCGGCCTGGATGGCCGACAACCGCAAGCCGAACTCCGTCAACGCGTCGATGGCGAAGGCGAAGGCCGGCCGCTGCGCGACGGAGATCACCCTGAAGTGCGTCGAGCTCGCCGGCGGCCTGGGCTTCTCGGAGGACGAGCTCCTGGAGAAGTGGTCCCGCGACGCGAAGATCCTCGACATCTTCGAGGGCACTCAGCAGATCCAGCTGCTGATCATCGCGCGCAACCTGCT
>JALRCL010000984.1 GCA_023268575.1 Patulibacter sp. | reverse complement strand
CGGTGCCGATGACGATGAGGGTGACTCCCGCTCCGGCGAGGAACTCCCCGCCATCGGTCGGGTCGAGGACGGACCAGCGCCCGTCGTCGTACTCGACGAACGTGCCGCCGTCTTCGCCCTCGCCCGCGGGAAGCTGCGTCGTCCCGGGTTCGACGGACCACCCCGAGGGCCCGCGGCCGACGCCGACCGCGCCGAGCGCCAAGCCGAGCAGGACGAGTACCACGGCGACCTTCACGGGATGAGCGTCGCAGCTCTGCGCGAGCACGGGGCCCCGTGCGAGAAGGAGCACGTCATGCATGACGCTGCTGCCACGCAACCCTCGCGCCGAGAGCCGTGCCGAGACCGAGCCCGACCCACAACCCGCCCTCGTTCAGCGCGAAGACCCCGAGCGGCGAGTCGTCGATCAGGAAGCTGCCGCCCTCGTCCGGCCTGGTCGGGACGTCGATGGCGGGCCCGAGGAGCACGCCGAGTGCGACGAGCGCGACGGCGGCCGCCAGGCGGGGCACGAGTCGCACGGCGCGCGTGGTGACGGCGGTCAGGACGAGCGCGACGCCGATACCGGCCCAGAGCGCGCCGTTGGCCGGGTTCAGGACGTCGAGGCGCGTCGTGTCGACCAGCGAGTCCAGCGACCCGAACGCGACATCGGGGACGTGGACCAGGGGCCCGACGGCGAGGCCTGCGCCGATGAATGCGGCGCCGACGGCGCCCAGGACGATCCGCAGCCGGGACACCGCGAGAGCGTAGACCCCGATCACCGACTGCCTCTGAGGCCTCGGCGAAGGATCGACGACCGGGGCGCCGCGCGACGGGTGACCTCGCGCAGGATCGCCGCGCAAGGGCGATGCCGATCCCGAGGCCGACCCACAGACCGCCGTCGGCGGGGAGAGAGCCGCGAACCGCTGGACGACTCGCCGGCGGCGTCCTCCGCTGTCACGCTGCGGCGATGTCGCGCCCGACCACGATCCTGCTCACGATCGCGGTCGCCCTGATGGTCCTCGGCGTGTGGCAGGTCGGGTGGGAGACCGGCCAGACGGACAACGGCATGCGCTGCAACGGCGATGGCGAGCCCTTCGCGTGCCGCACCCGGGGCGTTGGATACGTCGTGATCGTGCTCGGCCTCCTGATGGCGGTCACCGCCGCGGCGAGCAGCATCGGCGATCGGTACGCCGCGCGATCTCGCCGCAACCGCGACGAGCCCTGACTCGACCGGTGCTCGACGGCGGCATGCCGATGCGCGAGGCCGACCTGGGACCGGTCCGATCACGGCGATCGTGACGGTCGTGGCGTCCGGCCGCGGAGATCGCACAGCGATCGTTAGGGTGTCCTACCGGCGTAGGTCCCCGTCGCCCTCTCCCTGCCGTGAGCGTCACCGCCCCGACCCCGGTCGCCGTCCGGCGGCCCGTACCCGTGCGACTGCTCGTCGTCCTCGTGCTGCTCGGCGCGCTCGCACTCGTCATGGCGCTGAGCATCAGCGTCGGGGCGCGCTCGATCCCGCTGGACCGCGTCTGGACCCTCGTCTGGTCGCCGGACGGGTCCGACGAGGCGACGATCGTGCGCGACCTGCGGGTACCCCGGACGCTGCTGGGCCTGCTGGTCGGCGCGGCGCTCGGCCTGGCCGGGGCGCTCATGCAGTCGCTGACCCGCAACCCGCTCGCCGATCCAGGGCTGCTCGGCGTGAACGCGGGTGCGTCGCTGGCCGTCGTCCTCGGGGTGATGCTCTTCGGCCTCAGCGGCACGAACGCGCAGGTCTGGCCGGCGATGCTCGGCGCCGGCGCGGCGTCGCTGCTCGTGTGGGGCATCGGCGGCGGCGGGGGCGGCGGGTCGCCCGTGCGCCTGGCGCTCGCGGGCGCCGCGATCACCTTCGCGCTGCTCGCCGCGGTGCAGGCCGTGGTGCTCGTGGACCGCGACGCGTTCGCCGCCTACCGGACGTGGAACGTCGGCGCGATCGCCGGGCGCGACATCGACGTCGTCACCGCCGTGCTGCCGTTCATCGCCGTCGGGATCGCCGGCACGCTGCTGCTCGCGCGGCCACTGAACGCGCTGGCGCTGGGGGAGGACGCCGGCCGCGCGCTCGGCGCGCACGTCGGGCGGGTGCGCCTCGCGTCGCTCCTGCTCATCGCGGTGCTCTGCGGCGCGGCGACCGCGGCCGCCGGGCCGATCGTGTTCCTCGGCCTCACCGTCCCGCACGTCGCCCGGATCCTCGTCGGGACCGACCACCGCTGGGTCCTGCCGGTCAGCGCGCTGCTCTCGCCGGTCCTGCTGCTCGGCGCCGACGTCCTCGGGCGCGTGCTCGAGCGGCCCGGCGAGATCGAGGTCGGGATCATGACCGCGATCCTCGGCGGCCCCGCGTTCATCTGGCTCGTCCGGCGCAAGCGCCTCCCGCGGCTGTGAGCGCGCCCGCCCTGCACCGGCCGCGCCCGCCCTGGGCCCGCGGCGCCCGGCGCCGCACCGCGACGCTCGCCGTCCTCGGCGCGGCGCTGGCCGTACTGCTCGTCCTGTCCCTCGGCACGCCCGAGTTCCCGGTCTCGCCGGGGGCGGCGCTCGACGTCGCGCTCGGCCACGGCGATCCCTCCACGACGCTCTTCCTCGAGGAGCTGCGCCTGCCGCGCGTCGTCGCCGGGGTCCTCGTCGGCCTGGCGCTCGGCGTCGCCGGCGCGCTGTTCCAGAGCCTGACGCGCAATCCGCTGGGCAGCCCCGACATGATCGGCTTCACCGCCGGCAGCGCCGCCGGCGCGGTCGGGCAGATCCTGCTCTTCGGCGGCGGGGGCACGGCGACGGCGCTCGCCGCGCTCGTCGGCGGGCTGCTGACCGGCATCGTGATCTACGCGCTCGCGGTGCGCGGCGGGCTCGACGGGTTCCGGCTGATCCTCATCGGCATCGCCCTCAGCGCGATGCTCATGGCCGTCTGCGACTACCTCGTGGCGCGGGCCGACCTCGACGAGGCCCGCGGCGCGCAGGTCTGGCTCACCGGCAGCCTCAACGGCCGCGAGTGGGAGCAGGTCGTGCCGCTCGCCATCGGCGTCCTCGCCCTGCTGCCCCTGCTGGCGCTGCTCGGGCGCGACCTGCGGACGGCCGAGCTCGGCGACGACGTGGCACGCGGCCTCGGCGTGCCGCTCACCCGGTCGCGGACGCTGGCGCTCGCCATCGGCGTCGCGCTGACCGCGATGGCCACGGCCGCCGCCGGGCCCGTCATCTTCGTGGCGCTCGCCGCGCCCCAGATCGCCCGACGGCTCACCGGCGCCACGGGACCCGGGCTCGCGGCCGCCGGCCTGACCGGGGCAGTGCTGCTGTCGGGATCGGACCGGATCGCCGAGCGCGCGCTGCCCAGCGGCCCGGTCCCGGTCGGGGTCGTCACCGGCGTCGCGGGCGGGGTCTTCCTCGTCTGGCTCCTGGCGATCGGACGCCGGAGGGCGCCCCGCGCGGGCCGGGCGTCCCGACGGCGGGTCCGGCTGCTGCCGAGGCGGCGGGACATGGCGTCCTAACGTTCGTTAGGTTGCCCGAATGCTTGTCGAACGTTCCCCCGCCTCCCGTGTCGCGCGCCTCCTCCGGCGCGCGGTGCTGCCGCTCCTGGCCGCCGTCCTGCTCGCGGCGTGCGGTTCGTCGTCCTCGGACGACGAGGTCGCGTCGGCCGGGTCTGGCGCGACCGGCGGCCCAGGCACGTTCCCCGCGACGGTCGAGCACCGCTACGGCACCACCACCGTCGAGCGTCAGCCGAAGCGGATCGTCGTCGTCGGCCTGACCGAGCACGACATCGTCCTGCAGCTCGGATTCAAGCCGATCGCCACCACGAAGTGGTACGCCGACCAGCCCTACGGCGTCTGGCCGTGGGCGCGACAGCTGCTCGGCGACGCGAAGCCGACGGTCCTGAAGACCGACGACGGCTACCAGTGGGACAAGATCCTGGCGCTGCGGCCCGACCTCATCATCGGTACGAACTCCGGGATGACCCGCCGCGACTACGCGCGGTTCTCGAAGATGGCCCCGACGCTGCCCTCGGTGAAGGGCGGCACGGACTACTTCTCCCGCTGGGACCAGCAGACCGAGCTCATCGCCGCCGCGCTGGGCAAGCCGGAGGAGGGGCGCCGGATCGTCGCCGACGTCAAGCGCCGCTACGCCGAGGTCGCCGAGCAGCACCCGGAGTGGAAGGGCAAGACGGCGACCTTCACCCAGAACGGGTTCTTCGAGGGCAAGATCTACACCTACCCGCCCGGGCTCAACACGGAGTTCCTGACGTACCTCGGGTTCCGGATCAATCCGGCGCTCGAGCGGCTCGCCGAGAAGCCCGGCGAGCAGGTCGGGCTGTCGTCGGAGCGCCTGGACGTCCTGGACGCCGACGTCGCCGTCTTCGCGACGGAGAAGCCCGCCGACGTCGCTGCGCTGCGCAAGGTCCCGACCTTCCGCCGGCTGGCCGCGGTGCGCGATCACCGTGCGGTCTACACGAGCGCGACGCTCTCGGGGGCGATCTACGCGATGACCCCGCTGAGCATGCTCTACGTCCTCGAGCACCTCACGCCGCTCCTCGAGCAGGCGTCGAAGGGCCGCGGCGCCGACGGCGTCA
>JALRCL010000882.1 GCA_023268575.1 Patulibacter sp. | reverse complement strand
GGAGCGCGACGGGCGCTGCGCCGTGCCGCCGCGACCGGCCTCCGATGTCGCACGGCCGGTCGTCCGACGCGGCCGCGCGCTCCCCTGGGCGGGTCCGTCCGGGCACCGAGAGACGATCGTCGCGACGGCTCGCCGCATCCGTCGGCCGAGCCGTCGACGGCGGACGCGCGGCCCGCTCGAGCACGCGTCGGGCCCGACGATCGGCCTGCGAGACGCCAGGGCATCAGCATCGACGTCCACCACAGGTCGAGCGACGGGGCGCAACACCCGATCCCGCGGCGCATCCTCGGACGACCTGCCCTCCACCAGGACCTCCGTCGCCGGGCGCGTACGCCGTCCAGACGGACCCTGTCGTCGAGCCGGAGAGGCGCCGGCGGCGAGCGCCTGGGCGCCACGCGGGAGTGGCATGACGCCACGAAGCGTCGGCACGCGGCCCACGCCGCGGCGCGGTGCGCGAGGATCGACGCGTGCGCCGCTCGTCGTTCGCCGTCGTCGCCGTCGTCGCGCTGGCCCTCGCCGGCTGCGGCGGCGACGCCGCGACCGACGCGGCGTTCGAGGGCGCCGCGACCGTGCCGCCGTCGGCCGCCACCCCCGCGGACCCCGCCGCGGCGGCCGCCGTCGACCGTGCGATGACGGAGGCCACGCGCGTCGCCGCGACGACGACCACGGATCCGGCGACCCCGCCCGCGACCACGACCGCGACGACGACCGACGCCGACGCCCGGCCGCTCGCCGGGCGGACGATCGTCCTCGACCCCGGCCACAACGGGGCGAGCGCGAGCCGCCCGGACGTCATCAACCGCACCGTCTGGATCGGGAACCGCCGCAAGGCGTGCCAGGCCGTCGGCACGACGAGCGTCCGCGGGCTCACCGAGCACCGCTTCAACTGGCTGCTCGCGGGCGCGCTGCGCCGCGAGCTGCGCGAGCGCGGGGCGCGGGTGGTCCTCACGCGCGGCGACGATCGCGGGGTCGGGCCGTGCATCGACCGGCGGGCGCGGATCGCGAACGCCGCGAACGCCGACGCCGCGGTGTCGATCCACGGCGACGGTGGCCCGCCGGCCGGCCGCGGCTTCCACGTGATCCTCCCGGGGCGGGTGCCGCAGGTGCGCGGCCACGACGCGATCGTCGCGCCGTCCCGCCGCCTCGGCCTCGAGCTCCGCCGCGCCTACCGGCGCGGCACCGGCGTGCCGTACGCGACGTACCTCGGGCGGGCGGGCCTCGACGTCCGCACCGACCTCGGCGGCCTGAACCTCCTGCGCGTCCCCGGCGTCATGGTCGAGACGGGCAACATGCGCAACGCGACCGACGCCCGCCTCATGTCGAGCGGCGCCTGGCGCGCGCGAGCGGCGCGGGCGCTCGCCGACGGGGTGACCCGCTTCCTCGAGCGCTAGGGCCTGGCGCGCATCGAGGTCGTCCGGATCTCCGTCGATCCGCGTCCGCGACGGGCCCGAGCCCGCCGCGGACCGGGTCGGCGGTCAGTCCTGAGGGCCGGAGAGCGCCGCCGGCTGGTCGCCCGCCGCCAGCTGCGGGTCGCTGTGGGCGGCACGGACCTCGTAGCCCTTGCGCGCCCCCTGATCGGCCTCGATCAGCGCCTTGTCGGCACCGAGCGCCCTCGCGAGGCCCTCGCGCCCCCGCCGGGGCAGGAGTTGCAGGACGCCGTTGGCGA
>JALRCL010000879.1 GCA_023268575.1 Patulibacter sp. | reverse complement strand
TGCGCATCGACGCCCCCGCAGTCCTCGGACCCGACGTGCACCGCGACGGTGACCCCGCCGTCCGGGCCGGCGGTGCCGATCGCCGCCGGCGACGCGCTGCCGACCGCCGTGCCGGGGACGTACGTCATCACGGTCGACGCCCGCGACGTGCTCCGTCGCGGCGGCACGCTGACGCGGACGTACGTCGTGCGGGAGGGCGTCGCGCCGACCGCGACGATCGTGGCACCGACCGCGGGCGCCCGCCTCGAGCAGGGCGCCGCGTCCCCGCTGTCGTTCGCCTGCGAGGACGAGGCCGGCGGGTCCGGCCTGGCGACGGTCGACGGGTGCACGGCCACCGTGGCGGCGCCCGGCGGGCCGGCGCAGCCGATCGCCGACGGCGACCCGGTGCCGACGGCGACGCTCGGCGAGCACGAGCTCGTGGTCACCGCGCGCGACGCGGACGGCAACGTCGGCACGGCGCGCCGGACGTACGTCGTCGTCCCACTGCCACCGCTCGGCGGCGGGCCACCGCCGATCGGGGTCGACCCGATCGTCGATCCGCCCGTCGGCCGCCCCGGTGGCGACCCCGTGCCGCCGCCGGTGCGGACCTGCCCGGTGCGCGCGATCGAGCTGCTGTCGCTCCGCCCGGCGGGCACGCGGAGCCGCCCGGCCGCGCGGCTGACGGGCTGGGCGGACGCGACGCTCGTGGGCGCCACCGTGACGATCCGCCGCGACGGGGCGACGATCGGCCGCGCCCGCGTCGCCGCCGACGGCTCCGTGCGGGCGACGGTGCCGGCCCCGCGCGGGGCACGGGCCCGGGCGGGCGCCCGCTACCGGCTGCTCGTCGGCGGGCTGCGCTCCCGCGCGCTGAAGGCGACCCGCGTGCTCGGCGCCTCGCGCGTCAGCCGCCGTGCGGACGGCACGACCGTGATCGCCGGCCGGATCACGACCGCCCCGCGCTCGCGCCGCCTGACGCTCGTCGGTGCCCCGACCTGCGGCGAGGGCACCGCGACCACGCGCACGATCCACAGCGACGCCCGGGGCCGCTTCCGGGTCGTCCTGCGCCCGCCGGCGATCGCCGGTCGCGGGCTGATCTATCGACTTCGGGCCGGCTCCTGGTCGGCGACGCTCCCACTCGTCGTGACCGCGCGGTGACGTGAGCACGGTCCGGATCGCCGTTCATCGGGTCGACCTCGTTCGCGAGGCGACCTGCGCGGCGCTCCGGACCCGGCCCGAAGGGACCGGTGGCATCGGGGGAGCCGGGCGGACTGTCGGGGGACGGTCCGCCCGGGTCCTCCCCCACTGAGGCTTCGCGGGGACCCGACCCCGACATCCCCACCGACGCCCGATGCCGGTCGACGCGCGGCGTAGCGCCCGCCCCGAGGAGCAGCGACAGCCGCTCCGGTGGGACGGTCGCACCGCGTCGAACCGTGCCCGCCGTGCGTGACGGCCGACGTGCGGCCTGGGGCCCGGCCCTCACGGGCGGGACGCCCGCACCCCGCCGAACCGTGCCCCAGCGTCACGACCGCCGACGTGCGGCCTGGGGCCCGCCATCTACGTCCCGCAGTAGGTGACGTAGCGCTCGTTCGGGCCGGGGCCGGCGTGGGCCTCGCGGCCGGGCTGCTCGTCGAACGGACGGGAGACGACGTCGACGAGCGCGCGGACCGGCTCGAGGTCCCCGGCCTCGGCGGCCTCGAGGGCGGCCTCCACGCGGTGGTTGCGCGGGATGAAGCGCGGATTGATCCGGTCGAGCCGGTCGGCGGCCGCGGCGCGGTCGACGCCGCGCTCGTCGAGCAGGGCGAGCCAGCGGGCGGCCCAGGCGTCGAACGCGTCGCGGTCGAGGACCTGCTCGCGGGCGGCCTGCGGCTGCCCGCGCAGGACGCCGGCGAGGCCGCGGAAGGCGCCGGTGTAGTCGGCGCCCTGCTCGTGGAGGAGTTGCAGCAGCTCCTCGCCGATCGCGATGTCCGCGACGGGATCGCCGTCGAGGGCGAGCTTCGCGCGCAGGCCGTCGCGCCAGGCGCGGTCGAAGACGTCGGAGAAGCCGCCGAGCGCCTCGGTCAGGAGCGCGACGGCGGTCCCCTGGTCGTCGTCGACGAGCGGGACGAGCGTCTCGGCGAACCGGGCGAGGTTCCACTGCATCGCCGGCGCCTGGTGCTGGTAGGCGTAGCGGCCCTGCTCGTCGATCGAGCTGAAGACCGTGCGAGGGTCGAAGACGTCGAGGAAGGCGCAGGGGCCGTAGTCGATCGTCTCGCCGCTGATCGCGACGTTGTCGGTGTTCATGACGCCGTGGACGAACCCGACGAGCATCCACAGCGCGACGAGGCGCGCCTGCACCGCGACGACGTGGTCGAGCAGGGCGAGCGCCGGGCGCTCGGCGACC
>JALRCL010000869.1 GCA_023268575.1 Patulibacter sp. | reverse complement strand
CGTCGGCGCGATCGTGCCGGCGAGCGTCACCGCGGCGCCGCGCAACGTCTGGCAGGAGGGCCTGACGATCCCGCCGCTGAAGATCGTCGACCGCGGCGTGACGCGCCACGACGTGCTGGACCTCTACCTGTCGAACGTCCGCTATCGCGAGCTGCTGCACGGCGACCTCCTCGCCCAGATGGGGGCGGTCCTGATCGGCCGCGACCGGCTGATCGAGCTGTGCGACGACCGCGGCGTCGACGAGGTCCTCGCCTGCGTCGACGAGATCATCGACTACGCCGACCGACGGACCGCGCGCGAGCTGGAGGCGATGCCCGACGGCACCTACGTCGGGCGCGGCTGGGTCGACAGCGACGGCGCCGATCGGGTCGACGTCCCGATCGTCGCGACCGTCACGATCGACGGCGGCACCGTTCACGTCGACTACGACGGCAGCGGCGCCCAGGCGCCCGGCGGCGTCAACGGCTCGCAGGCGACCACGCAGGCCGCCGGGACGATCCCGTTCATGTACTACATCGCGCCGGACATCCCGCACAACCAGGGATGCATCGGCCACGTCCGGGTCGATGCGCCGCTGGGCACGATCTGCAACCCGCGCTACCCGGCGTCGACCTCCTGCGCGACGGTGATGCCGTCGGACATGATGCAGGACGCCGTCAACCGCGCCCTGGTCGAGGCGCTGCCCGACAGGGTCCCGGCCGGCACCTCGCGCTCGGGCAACATCTTCTTCGCGGGCACGCGCGACGGCGCCGCCGACGGCGACGGCGCGTGGGGGACGATGCTGATCAACAACGGCGGCGGGTCGGGCGCGACCTCGCGCACCGACGGCTGGCCGGCGATGACGACCCTCGGCGCCTGGGGCGGCCTGACGATCCTGCCGATCGAGCAGATCGAGCTGCTGTACCCGCTGGAGGTCGAGCGCATGGAGGTCGAGACCGACTCGATGGGGCGCGGACGCCACAGCGGCGGGGGCGGCACCCGGCTGGAGGTCCGGCCGGTCGGTGACGCCGAGGCCACGAGCTTCGGCGACGGCTTCCGCAACCCGCCGCACGGGGCGCTCGGCGGCACGCCGGGGATCGGCGGCGGGCAGTACGTCGAGGCGCCCGACGGGCACCGGACGTTCGTCTCCGTCACCGGCAGCTTCCCGGTCCCGGACGGCCACCGCTGGGTCGGCGTGACGACCGGCGGCGGCGGCTTCGGCGACCCGCTCGAGCGGCCCGCGGAGCAGGTCCGCCGCGACGTCCGCGACGAGTGGATCAGCGTCCGGACCGCGCGCGACGTCCACGGGGTCGTGGTCAGCGACGCCTTCGACCCGGTCCTCGACGAGGCCGCGACCGACGAGCTGCGGGCGCGGATGCGCGACGAGCGCGGTCCGCTGCCGGCACTGCAGCCCCCGGGGCCGGGCGCGGCGACCTGGCTGCAGCAGCAGATGGCCGACGGCGACGACTACCTCCTGAACCCCGCATGAGCACCACCTCCGCTGTTCCCGACGCGTTCCAGG
>JALRCL010000848.1 GCA_023268575.1 Patulibacter sp. | reverse complement strand
ATCCGCGCCAGGACGAGACCGTCGTCGGCGGGGACCGCGCGCTGCAGCTCGTCCACGAGCAGCCCGTTGAGCGGGCTGATGTGCTGCTCGGCGACCGTCCACGCGCCGCCGGTGGCGGGCGTCGCCCGGTACCGGCCGGGGCCGCTGCGGACGAAGTACGCCGTGTCGCTCACGACGACCCAGGCTAGTCCCGCAGCCGGAGTGGACGGTGTCCGCTCGGCCGCGGCCGTCGGTCGCCGATCGGACGTCCCCCGATCGGGCGGCGTCGATCCGGCGGCCACCGGACGGACGTCCGGGTCCGGCGTCCGGCCGGTGTCCGGCCCGCTACGCTCGCCCGATGATGCGTGGGAGCAGAGGAGCACGGGCCGCCGCGATCGCGGGCGGCCTGCTCGCGGGCGGGGCCCTCGGGGTCTCGGCGGCGTCGGCGGCGACGTTGCCGATCACGGTGACCTTCCCAGGAGGGACGGTGAAGGCGGGGTCGTTGCCGCAGGCCACCGCGACGACGCCGACGACGCTCGCCGGCACGATCAACGAGTCCTTCGCGGCGACGTTCCCGAAGGCGTCGGTGTCCTTCGCCGACGCCGTCGCCACGGGCGTCGCGCTCCCGGTCGGCTTCGGGACGGGCACCGTCACGATCAAGACCAAGGCGGAAGGGGACTTCACCGGGTCCGTCCCGCTGACGTTCGCGAGCTACGACCTGTCGGGTCCGGTCTCGCAGCAGATCGACGCCACCTCGGGCTCCTCGACCTACACCTGCTACGCGCAGGGGAGCTCGACGCTGACCCTCTCCGGCCCGATCCCGAACCTCACCACGGGCGCCTACTCCGTGTCCGGCTCGCGCGTGGCGCCGCTGCTCACGACCACCGATCCGGCGTCGGTCCCGTTCTGCACCGCGCTCTCGGCGACGAGCCTCCTGAGCGGGGCGTCGATCGCGCACTCGTACGCCGGGTCGATCGCGATCCCCGGCCTCGTGCCGCCGCCGACGGTCGTGGTCGTCCCGCCGACGCCGACCACCCCGACGACGCCGACGACGCCCGTGCCACCGGCGGCGGCGAAGAAGCCGAAGCTCAAGCTCGCCCTCGGCGCGGCGAAGGCCGTGCGGCGCGGTCAGACGGCGAGCTTCACGCTGACGCTCTCCAACACCGGCACGGCGCGGGCCCGCTCGGTCGTGATCCGGATCGCCCGGCCCGCCGGGACGGTCCTGCGGCGCACCCAGGTGAAGCTCTCCTCGCTGCCGGCGGGTCGGACGAAGACGATCACCGTGCGCGTGCGCACGACGGCGAAGACCGCCTCGCGCGCGAAGGTCGCGGTGACGGCGCGCAGCACCGCCGACCGCCTCAGCGTCTCGCGCTCGCGGCAATCAAAGTCGACTACGAAGTGCTCGCCCCGCTCGTCGACGCCGAGTCGGCAATCGACGGATCGTTCACGCCAATTCACCCGGATGGCAACGTCATCCGCCGCCAGCGCGTAATTCGCGGTGACCAGAACTTCGTTGGCGACGTAGTGGTCGAAAGCACCTACGAAATCGGCATGCAAGACCAGGCATTCCTCGGGCTCGAAGCGGCTCTCGCCCTGCCCGACGACGACGGTTCGGGTGTCGAGCTGTTCGTCGCGACGCAGTGGTTGCACGAAGACCAGAAACAGATCGCCGCGTGCCTCGGCTTGCCGCTCGAGCGCGTGCGACTCACGCTGGGCGGCGTCGGCGGCGCGTTCGGCGGACGCGAAGACATCAGCCTGCAAGTGCACTGCTGTCTGCTTGCACTCGTCACGAAGCGGCCGATCAAGATGCAGTACGGCCGTGAAGAGTCGTTCTACGGACACATCCACCGTCATCCCGCGAAAATCTTCATGCGCCACCACGCCGACCGCGACGGCACGCTGCGGCGCGTCGAGGCGCGGGTGGTGCTCGACGGCGGTGCCTACGCGAGCACGTCGTCGGCCGTGCTCATCAATGCCGTCACGCACATGCAGGGCCCGTACAAGTGCGAGATCGCCACGGTCGACGGCTACGCGGTGCGGTCGAACAATCCCCCGTGCGGCGCCATGCGCGGCTTCGGCGTGGTGCAGGCCTGCTTTGCCCACGAGTCGCAGATGGACAAGCT
>JALRCL010000776.1 GCA_023268575.1 Patulibacter sp. | reverse complement strand
CACCACTTCCCGCACCTCACCTTCAAGGACGTGCGCGGCAATGTGATCACCCGTCTCGAGAAGCTCGACTCCGGCGAGTTCGATTGCCTGATTCTGGCGGCCGCCGGCCTGGGGCGGCTGGGGCTGGGTGATCGCATCCATGAACTGATCGATCCCTCCATCTCCCTGCATGCGGTGGGTCAGGGGGCCCTGGGCATCGAATGCCGCGAGGGCGACACCGCTGTGCTGGAGCAGATCAAGGTGCTGGAGCACCTGCCCACCGCCCGCCGCGCGGAGGGCGACGACCGCGGCGTCGGCGAGCGGGTCGCCGACGTGGCGCTCGGCGGCCAGGCGCTCGTGCAGCGCGTCGTCGTCGAGGTCGCCCACGCCGATCGCGCGGTGGGTCACCCGGGGTGGCGGTCCGTGCATCGGACGCCGATGCTAGCCAAGGGGAACGGCACGTTTCAAGATCTGGCGCACGGGCGTCCGCGGGACGGCCGCTCCCGCGGCGACGAGGCCCGCGGCGCCGCGGCGGGCGGCCATAATGGGCCGGTGAGCACGGCCCGCGTCTACGGAGGCCAGACCGCCGACGAGCGCGTGCGCGCGCGGCGGCGGCAGCTGCTGGACGCCGGGCTGGCACAGCTCGGGGACGCCGGGTGGGCCGGCACGACGGTCCGCGGCGTGTGCGAGGCGGCGGGGCTCTCGACGCGGTTCTTCTACGAGAGCTTCGCGAACCTCGAGGCGCTCGCGGGCGAGGTCTACGACGAGATCGCCGCGCTCGTCACCGAGGAGATCCTCGCCGCGATCGCCGCGGTGCCGCCCGACGACCGCGCCGGCCAGGCTGACGCAGCGGTCCGGACGATGGTCGACGAGCTGACCGGCGACCCTCGCCGGGCCCGCGTGCTCCTCGTCGAGGCGCACGCGGCGCCCGCGCTCGCGCCGCGTCGCGCCGCGTCGCTGGCGGGCCTGGCGGAGATCATCGCGACGCTCGGCCGCGAGCGCTATCCGGCCGGACCCGACGCCGAGCCGACGATCCGGATCGCCGCGACGCTGCTGGCGGGCGGCCTCTCGGAGCTCATGGTCGCCTGGGTCGACGGCGCGCTGCCGGTCGAGCGCGACCGGCTCGTCGCCGACTGCTCCGCGCTCGTGGCGGGCTTCGGGGACCTCGCGGCCGGCATCGCCGCAGGGCGATGAACCCGCGGCACCTCGAGTACCTCGTCGCGCTCGAGGGCGAGCGGCACTTCGGCCGCGCCGCCGAGCGCTGCCACGTCACGCAGCCGACGCTCTCCGCCGGGATCCAGGCCCTGGAGGCCGCGCTCGGCCTGCCGCTCGTGCGCCGCGGGCGGCGCTACGAGGGCCTGACCCCCGAGGGGGAGCGCGTGCTGCGGTGGGCGCGGCGGATCGTCGCCGACCAGCGGGATCTCGCCGACGACGTCGCGCGCCTGCGCGGCGAGGGCGCGGGCGTCCTGCGGATCGGGGCCATCCCGACGACGCTCCCGGCCGTCTCGCGCGTCGCGTCGCGGCTCCTGCGCGAGCACCCGGGTCTGCGCGTCGAGCTGCGCTCGGCGACGTCGCGCGAGCTCGAGCGCGATCTGGACGCCTTCGCGCTCGACGTCGCCGCGACGTACCTCGACGCCGAGGTCGCGCCTGGTCGCCGCGCATGGGCGCTCTACGAGGAGCGCTACCGGCTCGTGGCCTCCGGCGCCGACGCCGCGGCGCTGGCCGGTCGCGACGCGGTCCGCTGGGACGAGCTCGGGGGGCTGCGCCTCTGCCTCCTGACGCCCGAGATGCAGAACCGGCGGATCATCGACGGTGCCCTGGCGGCGGCCGGCGTCGCGCCGGAGGTCGCGCTGGAGACCGACTCGCTCAGCGCGCTGCTGGCGCACGTGCAGGAGGGCTGGAGCAGCATCGTCGCCGACCGCTGGACGCCGCTGCTGACCCCGCCCGCCGATGCGCGGGTGCTGCCGATCGTCGCGCCGGAGCTCCGCTCGCCGGTCGGTCTCGTCGCGCTCGATCGCGACCCGCCGGTGCCGATGATCGCGGCGTTCGCGACCGCGGCGGGCGCGATCCCGCTGCGCACCTGAGCCGAACCGCCGCGCGCCGGCGCCGGACAGCGGTGGCGAACGGCTCGACGAACGGCCGAGGAACGCGCTGTCCACCTGGGGTGAGGCCCCCTCCGACGCACGTCGACGTCCGGCCGGGACGCCTCGTGGCCGCGTCGGAGGCGACCGACCACCGGGCCATGCCCCCCGACGCCTCCGGACGGCTCGCCTCTGCTGCGGCCGTGGCCTCCTCCGACACCGACCTCGATCGATCAGGCGGGCCCGTCGCGCACCTCGTGCGGGTCGGTGCGAGCTCGACGGCCTTCACGAGCATGCTCGGCGGGCTGCTCGCGGCCTGCTCGGAGCGCGCGCCGGAGACCCGCTTCCAGCCGGTCCTCTGCCCGTCGCCGGTGCTCGCCCTCGAGGAGGTCGCCGCGCGGCGGCTCGACGCCGCGATCCTCGAGGACCTCGCCGCTCCGGCGGGACTGTCGAGCGCCCCGCTCGGTGCGATCCGCTACCTCGCGGCCGTCCCGGACGGCGGCCGGCTCTCCCGCGCCGAGGAGCTCTCGGTCGCCGAGCTCGAGGCGCACCCGCTGGCGCTGGCGCTCGACGGCGGTGGCACCGACGTCGTCACGCGGCTGTGGCGCGTCGCGGCGGAGGGCGCGGTGACGGTCGTGCCCCAGGACGCCTCCGGACGCCGCGCGCCGGTCGGGGTCGCGTTGCGGCCGCTGCGCGACGTCCCTGCGCGGCCGCTGTCGCTCGTCTGGTCGGACGAGGTCGAGGGGGCGACCGCCGAGGCCGTCGCGCTCCTCCGGGTCTGCGCCGACGCCCCGCCGCCGACGCGCTCGCGCGACCGCCCCGCCGTCTAGTCGCCGGCGCTCGCCGGCGGTGCGCTCAGGACTCCTCGGACGCGTCGTAGACGTGCCCGACCGCGCGCAGCCGGTCGGTGAGCACGCCGCCGAGAGCGGTGGCCGGGGTGAGGACGCCGGCGCGAGCGGGCAGCCGCGCCTCGTCGAGGGCCAGTGCCAGGCCGGTCTCCCCGAGCATCTCGGCGGTCGCCTGGTACCCGGGGTCGCCCTGTGCCGAGACCCGGCAGCGGAACCGGCGGCCGCTCGACGTGGTCGTCGCCAGCTCGATCCGGAAGAAGCCGCGGCGGCGCAGCTCCTCGCTCGGGCCCTCGCCGGGGTCCGGCAGGACCCGGTCCAGGAGCTTGCGCGTCGGCCCGAACGCGAGCCCGGCCATCAGCGCTCCGAGGCCGCCGGTGATGACCCCTGCGGTGACCGCGCCGCGCGGGCCGCGGCCGCCGCTCATGTACTCCTGGTAGCGGAACGCCCGCCCGTAGGCGTGGCCGAGCAGCGCGTTGCTGCGGCGCACGACGCGGGTGTTGATCGTCGACATGAGGAACGGCGCGCGCCAGCGACCGTCGGCGCCGCGCGCGACGCTGCGCGGGTCGTGCTGCGGGCCGAGGTCCGGCTCGGCCGCGCGATCGGGGGAGAGGCCGTACGGGTCCAGCGCGATCCGCCGCTGGTCGCGGTCGGCGCGGACGACGTCGAGCTGGCCGCGCAGCGAGTCGATCGTGCCGCCGCTGAAGCCGCCCTTCGTCGCCACGACGACGAGCTCGGTGTCCCCGAGCTCGCCGGCGCCGGCGGCGACGACGGCCTCGTGCAGCGCGAGCACCCCGAGGTCCGACGGGATCGAGTCGAACCCGGCGGTGTGGACGATCCGCGCGCCGCTCTCCCGGGCGACGGCGTCCCACGCGTCGATCGCCGCGCGCATGAAGAGCACCTCGCCGGTGAGGTCGGCGTAGTGCGTGCCGGCCCGCGCGCAGGCCCCCACGAGCGGGAGTCCGAGCCGGGCGTACGGCCCGACGGTGGTGAGGACGACGCGGGTCGACGAGGCGAGCGCGTCGAGCTGCGCCTCGTCCCCGCTGTCGGCGACGATCACCGGCCACGAACGGGCCGCCTCGGGCAGGCCCGCGCGGACCTGCTCGAGCTTCGTCGCGGAGCGGCCGGCGAGCGCGATCCGCAGGTCGCCGGGCGCGACCCGGGCGAGGTACTCGGCGGTCAGCGCGCCGACGAACCCCGTTGCGCCGAAGAGGACCAGGTCGTGCTCGCGTCGCTCCGTCATGGCCCACGACCCTATCCCGCGGTGGCCGGTGGACCGGTGGGCGATCCTGCACGCCCTCGAGCGCCCCAGGCGGCGGGGCCGCACCGCTGCGGCGGGGGCCGGTGATCGACGGGCTCGATCCTGGAGCGGCGGATTCCGATTGCCGACGGCCGCTCGACGTGGTCGGCTGGAGCGATGCGCGCTCCCGCAGCCCCGGCCGACCACGCCACGGCGGGGAACCGCCGCACGGGAGCCACCCCGGTGTCGGTGATCGCGCTCGACGGCGCGACGGTCCGGCGACGCCGCGATCGGCTCGCGACGGAGGAGCCGCTGGAGGTCCGGGTCGCCGGGCCGGGGGAGGAGCCCGTCGCCGTCGCGGTGACGATGCGGACCCCCGGCCACGACCTCGAGCTGGCGGCCGGGCTGCTGGCCGCCGAGGGCCTGCTCGGCGACGGGATCACCGCAGCCCGGGCGTGCCCCGATGCCGAGAACGTCGTGCAGGTGCGCCTGCGCTCGCCGCTGCGACGCGACCGCCTGCGGCGCCGGATCGAGATCTCCTCGAGCTGCGGGCTCTGTGGCCACACGACGATCGACGAGCTCGCGGCGCGCTGCCCGGGACTCGACCCCGCCGCCGGTCCCGTGGTCGACCCGGCGCTGCTCTTCGCGCTGCCCGACCGCCTGCGCGAGCACCAGCGGCTGTTCGCGACCACCGGCGGCCTGCACGCCGCCGCGGGGTTCGCCGCCGACGGCACGCTCCTGGCCCTGCGCGAGGACGTGGGGCGGCACAACGCCCTGGACAAGCTCCTCGGCCGGCGCGTGCTCGACCCCGCGACGCCCCCGCCGGCGATCGTCCTGCTCTCCGGCCGGGCGAGCCTCGAGCTCGTCCAGAAGGCGGCGATCGCCGGCGTGCCGGTGCTCTGCGCCGTCTCGGCGCCGTCGAGCCTCGCGGTCGACGCCGCCGAGGCGCTCGGCGTGACGCTCGTCGGCTTCCTCCGCGGGGAGCGGGCCAACGTCTATGCCCATCCCGAGCGGCTGGGCCTCGGGACGGAGGCGCTCCGATGAGCACGCCGCCCCGCCCGCGGATCCCGCTGTCCCGGCGGCTGCCGGGTCGGACGGGCGACCACGACGTCGCGCAGGACGACGCCGACCTCGAGGTCGGCCCGCCGCTGGACCACGCCGTCGGGCTGGGGGCGACCCGCTCGATCGCTCGGCAGTCGCTGCGCCACCTCGGCCTGCCGCGCACCGCCCGGGCCGTCCGGCGGATGAACCACCACGACGGCGGCTTCGACTGCCCCGGCTGCGCCTGGCCGGAGCCCGAGGGTCACGAGCTGCCGCTGGAGTTCTGCGAGAACGGGATCAAGGCGGTCGCCGAGGAGGCGACGCTGCGCACGATCACCCGCGATTTCTTCGCGCGTCACCCGGTCGCGGACCTGCGGCAGCGCACGGAGCACTGGCTCGGGCAGCAGGGGCGGCTCACCGAGCCGATGCACCTCGCGCCGGGCGACACCCACTACCGGCCGATCTCGTGGGAGGACGCCACCGCGCTCGTCGGTCGCCGCCTCCGCGCCTCGGGCGACCCGGACCGCGCGGTGTTCTACACCTCGGGCCGCACGAGCAACGAGGCCGCGTTCCTCTACCAGGCGCTCGTGCGCTGCCACGGCACGAACAACCTGCCCGACTGCTCGAACATGTGCCACGAGTCGTCCGGCTCGGCGCTCACCGAGACGATCGGCATCGGCAAGGGGTCGGTGACGATCAACGACGTCGTCGGCGCGGACCTCATCGTCGTCGCCGGCCAGAACCCGGGCACGAACCACCCGAGGATGCTCACCGCGCTGGAGCAGGCGAAGGAGCGCGGGGCCACGATCGTCACGGTCAACCCGCTGCCGGAGGCCGGGCTGCAGCGGTTCGACAACCCGCAGCGGCTGCGGGGCTACGTCGGGCGCGGCACGGAGCTCACCGACCTCTTCCTGCAGGTCCGCCTGGGCGGCGACCTGGCGCTCTTCCAGGCGATCAACGCGCTGCTGGTGGAGGCCGAGGACGCCGCGCCGGGCACGGTGCTCGACCACGCCTTCCTCGCCGAGCACTGCGACGGGCTGGAGCCGCTCGTCGGCCACCTGCGGGAGCTGGACTGGGACGCCGTCCTGCGGGCGACCGGGCTGGAGCGCGCGCAGATCGAGCAGGCGGCGGGCCTCGTGGCGCGCAGCGACCGGATCGTCGTCTGTTGGGCGATGGGGCTGACCCAGCACCGCCACTCCGTGCCGACGATCCGCGAGGTCGTCAACACGCTGCTGCTGCGCGGCTCGATCGGGCGCCCGGGCGCCGGCGTCTGCCCGGTCCGCGGGCACTCGAACGTCCAGGGCGACCGGACGATGGGGATCTGGGAGAAGCCGCCCGAGCCGTTCCTCGCGGCGATGGAGCGGAGCCTCGGCGTGCCGATGCCCCGCCGCCACGGCCACGACGTCGTCGACGCGATCCGGGCGATGCGCGACGGGCAGGTCGACGTCTTCGTCGCGATGGGCGGGAACTTCGCCTCCGCGACGCCCGACACCGCGGTGACCGAGGCGGCCCTGGCGCGCTGCGCGCTGACCGTCCAGGTCTCGACGAAGCTCAACCGCTCGCACCTCGTGACGGGGCGCGAGGCGCTGATCCTCCCGACGCTCGGGCGCACCGACCGCGACCGCGGTCCCGACGGCGCGCCGCGGTTCGTCACCGTCGAGGACTCGATGAGCGTCGTGCACCCGTCGCGCGGCCGCTTCGCCCCGCCGTCGGACGCGCTGCGCAGCGAGGTCGACATCGTCGCGGCGATCGCCCGCGCCCGGTTCGGCCCGCCGCCCTCGGCGGCGTGCGTGCGCGGCGCGGTCCCCGACGGCGGCCCGGTGCCACGGGACGTCCCGGTCGCCCGCGGCCCCTCCGCCCCGGACGGCGGGGCCGGAGCGGGGGCGGCGACCGGCGATCCCGCGGCCGTCGACTGGGAGGGCCTGGCGGCCGACTACGACCGGATCCGCGACCGCATCGCCGAGGTCGTCCCCGGCTTCGAGGACTTCGCGCGCCGTGCCCGCTGGCCGCACGGGTTCGTCCTGCCGCACCCGCCGCGCGACGAGCGGCGCTTCGAGACGACGACCGGACGGGCCCGGCTGACGGTCAATGCGCTGGAGGTGCTCGAGGTCCCGCCGGGGCGGCTCCTGCTGCAGTCCCTGCGCTCGCACGACCAGTACAACACGACGATCTACGGCCTCGACGACCGCTACCGCGGGATCAAGCGCGGCCGGCGCGTCGTGCTCGTGCATCCCGACGACCTCGCCGAGCGCGGCCTGCGCGACGGCGGCCTCGTCGACCTCGTCTCGGAGTGGGTCGACGGCGAGCGGCGCGCGGAGCGGTTCCGGCTCGTCGCCTACCCGACCGCTCGTGGCTGCGCGGCGGCGTACTACCCGGAGACGAACCCGCTCGTGCCGCTGGACAGCACCGCGACGACGAGCAACACGCCGACGTCGAAGGGGATCGTCGTGCGCCTCGAGCCGGTCGGCGTTGAGCACCCGCACGCCGTGGTCGGCGACCGGCCGGCCTGATCGCACGGCGTGCCGCCGATCGCGGCGCCGACGCGGGTCGTGGCGCCGGTCGGTCGGCGCCGGGCCCGCGCAGCCGTGGTGCGCGGGCCCGGCGGCGCCGCTCAGCGGGTGATGCGGATCGACCGGGTCGTGCGGACGTCCTCGCCGCCCGCGTTCGTCGCGGTGATCCGCAGCCGGTAGCGGCCCGGCGCGAGCGTCCGCCCGCGCACGCGCGGGCCGACGTCGACCGTCGTGCGGCCCTCGATGAGCTTCAGCGTGCGGCGCTGCGGCAGGACCGCGAACCGCGTGCACGGCTTGCTCGTCCGGGCCCCGCGGCGCAGGGCCACGCAGCGCTTGCCGGCGCGCCGGCCCGGGCGGGCCTGCAGCACCTCGAGACGGACGCGCGCCTCGGCGTTCAGCGTCACCTCGAGCCGGGCGCGGGTCATCGGCCGGCGCGACCGGGGGCCCTTGCGCCGCGTGAGGTGCCAGCGCGCGGGGCTCAGGCGCAGCCCGCGGACGCGCACCGCCGGGGGCGGCGTCGCCTCGAACCGCGCGGTGGCGTGGCGCGCCTGGCTGAGGTCCAGCGTGCAGGTCGGGCCGACGGTCGCCGCGGCGCATGCGCCACCCCAGCCCATGAAGGTCGAGCCGGCGTGGGGGCGCGCGGTGAGCGTCACGGCGCGCGTGGGCGCGATGCCCTGGCCGCAGTCGGTGCCGCAGTCGATCCCGGGCGGGTCGCTCGTCACCGTCCCGCGGGAGGCCCCGCCGCCCTCGAGCGCGACGCTCACCTGCTGGAGGACGGGCGGGCGCTTGCCCTGGGCGTCGAAGCGCAGGACGCGGTCCTGGCCCGCGTCGGCCACGAGCAGCGTCTCGCCGTCGGGGGTCAGGGCGATGTTGCCCGGCTCGACGATCGGCACGGCGTGGTTCGTCTCGGCCGCGAGCACGTCCCAGGTGCGGCCGCCTCGGCCGTCCGGCGTGCCGCGCAGCAGGCGCGCGCCGCCGGGGACCTTCGGGCGCTCCTCGGCGACGTAGAGCGTGTCGTCGGCGGCGAGGGCGAGCCCGACGGGTCGCGCCCACGCCGACGCGCCGGGCGGCGGTGGGATCCGCTCGTTCGTCACGACGTCGCGGATCGTCGTGGCCGTCGCGACGAGGCCGCGACCGCTCGGGCCGACGGTCACCGCGTACGGCGAGCCGAGGTTGCCGCGCAGCTCCTGGACGTTGCCGTCGGGCAGCATCCGCACGACGCGGGCGTTGCCCGTGTCGGCGATCCAGACCGTGCCGTCGGGCGCCGCGGCGATGCTGCGCGGCCGCCGCAGCAGGCCCCGGCGGCTCACGAGCACGACGGTGCCGTCCGGCGCCATCCGCTGGACCCGGTCGTTGTACGTGTCGGCGGTCCAGAGCGCGCCTGCGGTGTCGAAGGCGACGTCGCCCGGCAGCAGCATCTGCTGCGGGTGCTCCTTGCCCCAGTGCGGGAAGTCGGTCGAGGGGCTGACCCACGCGCGCTGCCCGACGTACGTGCCGTCGGCGGCGGTGAGCGAGACGCGATGCACGAACGTGTCGGCGACCGCGATCGTCCCGTCCGGCGCGACCGCGACGCCCTTCGGCCGCGTGAAGTAGCCCGGTCCGCGTCCGGCGATGCCCCACGCCGCCCAGACCGTGCCGTCGGGGCGCACCCGCTGGATGCGGTTGTTCGACGTGTCGGCCACGACCGCGCCGCCGGCGGGGTCGGTGGGCGACGTCGCGACCGCGCGCACGATGTCGAAGCGCCCGACGGAGCGGCCGCGGCCTCCGGCCGTGCCGACGTACTCCAGCGTCGTGGCGTCGTGGATGTTCAGGCGCCCGTTGAGGTTGTCGGCGATGTAGAGCCGGTTGCGCGTGTCGACGGCCACGTCGTAGGGGGCGTTGATCTCGCCGGGACCGCGGCCGTAGGTGCCCGCGCGGGCCTGGACCTTCAGCGACCGGGCGCTCAGGCGCAGGATCCGGTGGTGCTGGTTGTCGGCGACGTAGAGCCGGGAGCCGGACGGGTCGACGGCGAGGCCCTGCGGGTACTGGAGGTTCACCCCGGCGGCGCGCGACGTCGTGGCCGGTGGGCCGTACGGGCGCAGCGACACGGGGTCCAGCGTCCAGCGCACGACGCGGTGGTTGGCGCTGTCGGCGACGAAGACGACGACCGAGCGGCCCGGCGCCTCCTGGTGCACGGCGATCCCGCCGGCCACGATCCCGCGGTCGGGACGGCCGCCCGTGAGGAGCTTCATCCCGGCGTCGGCGCCGATCGTCGTCAGCAGCCGCCCGTCGTCGACGGCGAGCACCTGGATCCGGTCGTTCGTGCTGTCCAGGACGAACAACCGCCCGTTGCGGTCCATCGCCACGCCGCCCACGACGTCGAAGCGCCCGAGCTCGCCGCGCAGGCTCAGCCCACCGAACGACCGCCGCGGCTCCCCGGTGGGGGAGAAGACCTGGATCGTGCCGCTGTACTGATCGCCGACGACGACCTCGCCGTTGCGCGGGTCGATCGCCACCGCCTGCGGGAACCGCAGCACGCCGCCGGCGCGCGCCGGCTCGCCGATCGGGGTGGCGAGCATCGTGGGCGGCGCCGCGACGGCCGGCCGGGCGGCGAGCAGGAGCACGAGGAGCGCGACCAGCAGGGCGCCTCCCAGCAGCACCGGCACGTCGTGCCGGACGGGCGGTGATGGGCGACGGAGCATCGCGGCGGATGGTGCCCGCTCGGGCCGACGGCTGCGCCGGTTGGGCGCCGACGCCCGGCCGGGCCGCCGGGACGCCGGGCGGGCAGGCCTCGAACGACGCGCGGCGAACGAGGCGCCATGGACGACGGTCGCGGGACGGGCGGGACGCGCGCCAGGCACGTCGCTGCGCCGCTTCCCGGCGACGAGGTGCCGCCGGCCGCGATGGTGCCGCTCGGTGTCGCGCGACCGGCGCTCGCCGAGGTGCTGCCGCGCCTGCTCCTCGACGCGGTCGTCCGCGAGCCGGCCGTCCGGTACCTGCCGCGGGTGCTCGAGTCGGCGGCGGCGCTGGACGCGCTCGACCGGGGCCTCCTGTCGCTCGCGGTCGTCGAGCACGACGTGGTCCCGCCGGGGCGCGACCACGAGCCGATCAACCCGCGACGCGTGGCGGCCGTCCCCGACGGCGGCCGCCTGTCGCTCGCCGAGGAGCTCTCGTGGGAGGCGCTCGCCGCGCACCCCGTCGCGCTCGGCCTCGACGCCCGGCACGCCGACGGCGACGTGCCCGCCCGGCTGCGCCGCGTCGTCGCCGACGGCGCGGTGACCGTGCTGCTCGAGACGGAGGCGGCGCGCCATCGCACGCTCGGCGTCGCCTTCCGGCCGATCGCGCGCCGGGACGACGTCGTCCTGAGCGTCGTGTGGGCCGCGGGCGCGGACCCGCGCGCCCGCGAGGCGCTGGCCGGCGCCGCGTGCGACTGGCGCTGACGCCGAGGCGCTGGACCCCGCGTCGCGGCCGGCGCGTGCGCCGGCCGCTTGACCTTCGGTCCCAAGCCGAATACGCTATGTATACAGAAAGGATGCTGTCGCATCCCGACCACGAGCGTCATGGCCAGAACCAAGGACAACGAGGCGTACGACGCGCTCAAGCGCGAGATCACCCGCTTCCACATCAAGCCGGGAACCCGGTTGGTGGAGACGGAGCTCTCGGAGCGCTTCGGCATCAGTCGCACGCCGATCAGGGAAGCCCTCCAGCGGCTCGAGCAGGAGGGTCTCGTGGTCGCCATGCCGGGCGGCGGGCGCACGACGCGCCCGTTCGACCTCCGCGAGTTCGAGGACAACTACCGCCTGCGGTCGGTGATCGAGTGCCTGGCGGTCGAGCAGGCGTGCGAGCGCGCGACCGATCCCGCGATCGAGATGCTCCGGGCGTCCTGGGGCGGGTGGTACGCCGAGGACGCCCGTCGCGAGGGCGACGTCTACGAGCTGGCCGACTCGCGCCTGGAGATCGAGCTGCGGGTCCACATGGGGATCGCGCAGCTCTCCCAGAACGAGATGCTGATCGCGACGCTCGACCGGATCAACGACCGGATCGCGATCGTCCGCAAGACCGACTTCCTCGACGACGGGCGGATCGAGACCACGCAGCGGGAGCACAGCGCGATCCTCGAGGCGATCGCGGCCCGCGACGTCGATCACGCGGTCGCGCTCATGCGCACCCACATCGACGTGACCCGGGCCAACATCAGCCGCCTCGTCTCCGGAGCGCTGGCGGCGACGTACCTCGGGTCGTGACCGTGGCGAGGATGCTCAGCGGGTCATGCGGCGGTGGGCTCGCGCTCGGCCGCCAGCGCGACGGAGACGGCCAGCGCGTGGCGCGCGACCTCGCGGCCGAGCTCGGCCGCCGCGTCGGTGACCACGCGGCCGCACGGGCCGGAGACGCTGATGGCCGCCTCGGCCGCGCCGTCCGCCGCCGGGATGGCCGCGGCGATGCAACCGACGCCGAGCTCGCGCTCCTCCTCGTCGATGGCGAACCCGTCGCGCCGCACGCGGTCCAGGGCCCGCCCGAGCGCCGCCGCGTCGGTGATCGTGTGCGGGGTGCGCGGGATCAGCGCGCCTGCCCGCTCCACGTCGCGCAGGACCGCGTCGGCCGGGTGGGTGGCGAGGATCGCCTTGCCGGCGGCCGTGGCGTGGGCGGGGACCGCCCGCCCGACCTGGCTGGCCATGCGCACGGCGTGCCGTCCCTCGGCCTGGGCGAGGTAGACCACGTCGAGGCCGTCGAGCAGGACGAGGTTGACGCTCTCGCCGGTCTGCGCGCTCAGCTCCTCGAGGTGGGGGCGGGCGGCCCGCACGAGCGCGTCGCGACGGGACGCCGCCGAGCTCGCGACCGCGAGGAGCTGCGAGCCGATCCGGTAGCGCCCGTTGCCCGTGGAGCGGGCGACGTATCCGCGCTGGACCAGCGAGGCCAGGAGCCGGTGGGCGGTCGACGGGATCATCCCCGTCTCCTCCGCGAGCTCGGAGAGGGCGCGCTCGTCGCTGGCGGCGAGCGCCTCGAGCAGATCGAGTGCCCGGCTGAGGGACTGCACGCCCTCGCGTTTCTCCGACGGCACCGAACGAGCGTACTGCATGGTGGAACGGGAACCCGAGCCGGGAGCGGGCCGTGCCACGACGATCGGGAGCAGGTGGGGCTCCACACGACGACGCACGGCGCCGAGCGCCGCAGGAGGGCTCGACGATGAGCACCGAAACCCCGCCGATGACCGCCACGATCGAGCCGAGCGGGCCGCGCCTGGTGCCGCGCGCCGGCCGCTGGTCAGCCCGCAGGGTGCTGGCGCGCTACGCGCTGCTGCTCGTGCTGCTGGGGATGATCGCGATCTACTCCGCGCTCGCGCCGGACACGTTCTTCACCTTCGACAACCTGAAGGTCATCACCTCGACCCAGGCCGTGCTGATGGTCGCGGTGCTCGGGCTCGTGCTGCCCTTCGCGGCCGGCGAGTTCGACATGTCGTTCGGCTCGACGCTGGCCTGGGCGACGACGCTCAGCGCCGTGCTCACCGTCAACGAGGGCTGGTCGTTCGGCCCGGCGCTCGTCGTGGTGCTGCTCAGCTGCCTGCTGATCGGCGCGATCAACGCGTTCTTCATCGTCTACATCGGGATCAGCTCGCTCATCGCGACGCTCGGCTCAGGCACGGTCATCATCGGCTTCACCCTCGCGGTGTCGCAGTCGCAGGTGCTGACCGGCCCGCCGGAGGTGCTGACGACGCTCACCACGGGCGACCTCTTCGGCCTCCCGTACCCGGTCTACCTCGGCCTCGTGCTGGCCGCGGTCCTCTGGTTCGTGCTCGAGCACACGCCGATCGGCCGCTACGTCTACTTCGTGGGCGAGGGGCGCGCGGTGGCCCGCCTCAGCGGCCTGCCGGTCGACGCGATCCGGGCCGGTTCCCTGATGGCGGCGTCGGCCCTCGCCGGCCTCGCCGGCGTCATCAACTTCGGCCGCCTCGGGAGCGCCGATCCCAACCTCGGGATGTCCTACATGCTGCCCGGGGCGGCCGCGGTCTTCCTCGGCGCAGCCGCGATCAAGCCGGGGCGCTTCAACGCCTGGGGCACCGTGATCGCCGTCTACGTGCTGGTCGTCGGCGTCACCGGCCTCCAGCTGCTCGGCGGTGCCGGCTGGCTGGAGAACGTGTTCAACGGCAGCGCGCTCGTCCTCGCGATCACGTTCGCCCACCTGCTCCGGGAGCGGGAGGTCGGCGCGTGAGCGCGCCGGCGACCGCCGACCGGTCGGCGGTCGCGGCCGAGGCGCGGGGGGCGGTGCGGCTGGAGGGCGTCTCGAAGACCTTCGGCGGGCACCGGGCGCTGCGCGACGTCTCCGTCGCACTCCGGTTCGGGCAGATCCACGGCCTCGTCGGGGAGAACGGCGCCGGCAAGTCGACCCTCTTCAAGATCCTCGCGGGGTACCACGCCCCCGACCCGGGCGGGCGGCTCGTGGTCGGCGACGAGGAGCACGACCTGCCGCTGACGCCGACGTCCGCCGCCGCGCTCGGGTTCGGCTTCGTGCACCAGGACCTCGGCCTGGCGGCGTCGCTGACGATCATGGACAACGTCTGCGTCGGGGCGATGGTCACCGGCCGATGGGGACGGATCCGGTGGCGCGAGCAGGCGCGGATCGTCGAGCGGCTGCTCGCCGAGCTCGGCGTCGAGCGCTCCGCCGACACGCCGGTGGAGCAGCTCACGCTCGCCGAGCGCGCGGTCGTCGCGATCGCCCGCGGCCTCTACGCACGGGGTCGCGAGCGCGCCCGCCTGCTCGTGCTCGACGAGCCCACGGCGAACCTCACCGCGCACGAGCGCGACCGGCTCTTCGTCGCGATGCGCGCCGCCGCGGCGCGCGGGACCGCCGTCGTCTTCTGCACCCACCGCCTCGACGAGGTCCTCGAGGTCACCGACGCCGTCACGGTGCTGCGCGACGGCGAGGTCGTGCGGAGCTGCCGCACCGGCGAGCTGGCCGACCAGCGCGACCTCGTGCGCTCGATCCTCGGCCGGGAGCTGGAGTCCTTCTACCCCGAGCGGCCCGACCACGCCGGGCGCGAGGTCGCGCTCGAGCTGCGCGGCCTCGGCGGCGGGACCGCCCGCGACGTGTCGCTCGTCCTCCACGAGGGCGAGGTCCTCGGCCTGACCGGGGTCGCGGGGAGCGGGCAGGACGACGTGCCGCGGCTCGTGGTCGGCGAGCTCCGCCGGCGCACCGGCGAGGTCCTCGTCGCGGGCGCGCCGCTGCGCCGTCCGAGCCCGCGCCGGGCGGTGGCCGCCGGGATCGGGTTCCTCCCGGCGGATCGCAAGCGCGACTCCGGGGTGCTCGAGGCGTCGATCCGCGAGAACATGACCCTCGTCTCGCTGGGCGAGCACGTCCGCCGCGGACGGATCCGTCACGGAGCCGAGCGCGCCGCGGTGACCGCGGCGATCGAGCGCTTCGACATCCGGCCGGCCGGCGACACGGAGCGCCCGCTCGCCGCGCTCAGCGGCGGCAACCAGCAGAAGGTCCTGCTGGCGAAGTGGATGGCGCGTCGCGGCCTGCGCTGCGTGATCCTCCACGAGCCGACCCAGGGCGTCGACGTCGGGGCCAAGCGGTTCATCCTCGAGCACGTCGCCGAGCTCACCGCCCGCGGCGTGGCCGTCCTGCTCGTCTCCAGCGAGCCGGAGGAGCTGGCGGCGCTCTGCGACCGCGTGCTCGTGATGCGCGGGGGCGCGGTGCGCGCCGAGCTCGCGCAGCCGACCGGGACGCAGATCTCCGAGCAGTGCTTCCTCGCATGAGCGCCCAGCGGGACGTGCTGCGGATCGGCGTCGTGAACCCGAACGCCTCGAGCACGGCCACGGCGCTCATCGCCCGGGACGCGCGCGCCGCCGCGCCCGAGGTCGCGCTGCAGGTCGTCGGCGCGCCGGACGGGCCGACCGGCATCGACGGCCCGCTGGACGCTGCGCGCGCCGGCGCCTCGGCGGTCGACCTCGTCGCGTCCCTGGCTCCCTCCGTCGACGCCCTCGTCCTGGCCTGCGGCAACGATCCCGGCCTCGACGGCTGCCGCCAGGCGACCGACCAGCCCGTCGTCGGATGCGCCGAGGCGGGCATGCACCTGGCCTCGCTCGTCGCGGCCCGCTTCTCGATCGTCGTCCTCTCGCCGGCGAAGGCGACCGCGATGCGACGGCTCGCGATCGCCTACGGGCACCGGGACCGGCTCGCGTCGATCGTCGCGATGGACACCGCCCCGGAAGCGGTGTTCGCCACACCGACGGCGGAGCTCGGGGCGCTCGTCGAGGCCGGGCGCCACGCCCGCGACCACGACCTGGCCGAGGCCCTCGTCCTGCCGGGAGCCGCGATGAGCGCGCTCGCCCCGCCGCTCTCCACCGCGCTCGGGATCCCCGTCGTGGCGGGCCTTCCGGCCGCGGTCCGGATGGCGGTGGCGACGGCCCACCTGGGCCTGCGCACCAGCGGCGCCCACAGCTACCGGCGCCGTCCCGGCGCCGTCGCGTCGCCCTCCTCCGACGGAGCGGCGGGCTCCGTCCCGACCGCGGGAGCACCAGCATGAGGACCACGATCATCCACGGCGGGCCGGTGCTCGACGCCCGGCGCGGCCGCTTCCGCGACGGGCTCGCCGTCGTGCTGCGCGACGGCCGGGTGGCCGAGCTGCTCTCCGCCGACGCCCTGCCGGCCGGCGACGGCGACGCCCAGCTGATCGACGTCGAGGGCCGGCACGTCCTTCCCGGGCTCGTCGACGCCCACTGCCACCTCATGAGCCGCTCGGGCGTCGAGGCCGACGCCGAGCTCGTGACCAAGAGCGTCGTCGACGGCGTCCTCGTGGCCGGCCGGGCGATCGACGCCGGCGTCACGACCGTCCGCGACCCGGGCTGCAAGCACCGCGGGATCTACGAGCTGCGGCGCGAGATCGCGGCCGGTCGCGTCCGGGGTCCGCGGACCTTCGCGGCGGGACCGAACGTCGTCGGCTCGGGCGCGCCGGTCGACTGGCGCAACGTGTTCGCCGACGGGGTCGACGAGGTCCGGCGCGTCGTGCGCAAGGAGGTCCTGGCCGGGGCGGACTTCGTGAAGCTCGTCCTCAGCCACACCACGGGCCAGTCGCGCTGGCGCACCTGCCTGCGCTACATGACCGACGAGGAGATCGCCGTCGCCGTCTCGGAGGCCCACGCGCTCGGCGTGCGGACCGGGTGCCACTGCGAGGGGCTCGAGGCCGCGCGGGCGGCGGTGGCCGCCGGCATGGACGTCATCGACCACGGCACGTGGCTCGACGAGGCGCTCGTGGAGCGGATGGCCCGCCAGGGGACGGTGCTCGTGCCGACGCTGTGGGCCTTCTCCGCGGCGACGCACCACGGGTACAACGGCACGATCAGCGACGCACAGCTCGCCGACTTCAGCGAGCGGATGGGCGACGTCCATCGCGCGTCCGTGCAGCGGGCGATCACGGCCGGGGTCACGATCGCGGCCGGCACCGATCCGATCCACTGGGTCCCGGCCCAGGACCTGCTCGTGCGCGAGGCCGAGACGCTCGCCGCGGCGGGCCTGCCGACAGAGGACGTCCTGCGCGCGGTCACCATCAACGGCGCGATCGCGCTCGGCCGGGACGACGAGCTGGGAGCCCTGGAGCCGGGCATGCACGGCGACGTCGTGGTCGTCGACGGCGACCCGACGCACGACCTGCGGGCGCTGGCGCGGCCGGTGCTCGTCCTCAAGGACGGCGAGCCGTTCGTCGACCTGCTCGGGGACCGCGAGCGCGCGGCCCGCCACTGGGAGGCGCTGGCCCGCCCCGAGCCCCTGTCCGATCGTCAACCCGAGGTCTGGCTCGAGCGAGCCTGATCGCGGAAGGAGCAGTCGTGAGCACCACCACCCCCATCATCGGCG
>JALRCL010000753.1 GCA_023268575.1 Patulibacter sp. | reverse complement strand
ACGTCGGGCCGGAGGCGACGCTCGAGGAGCTGCTCGCCGACGAGCGCCTGCGCGAGCTCGGCGCCCTGCCGGTCGTCGGCGCCGACGGGACGATGCGGGGCCTCGTGAGCTTCCGCAGCGTCCGCGACGCGCTCGCCGAGGCGCTGCCGGGGACCGACCTCCACGGCCAGCGCGGCTGAGGCCCCGGCCCGCGAGCGGCCCGCCGCTACTGGGCGACCATCGGCGGCGCGTCGGGCGCCGGGCGCTTGCGGACGCCGCGCCGGTACTCGCGGTTGAGCATCCCGATGACGTCGAGCCCGATCTCCTGCGGACAGACGCGCGAGCACTCGCCGTAGTTCGTGCAGCCGCCGAAGCCCTCGGCGTCCATCGCGGCGACCATCTTCCGCGCGCGCTCCCCGCGCTCGGGCTGCCCCTGCGGCAGGAGGTTCAGGTGCGTGACCTTCGCCCCCGTGAAGAGCATCGCCGCGCCGTTCGGGCAGGCGGCCACGCAGGCGCCGCAGCCGATGCAGATCGCGGCGTCCATCGCCTGGCGCTGCGTCTCGGGCGAGATCGGCTGGGCGTTGGGGTCCGGCTGCGGCCCCGTCGTGACCGAGACGTAGCCCCCGGCCTGGATGATCCGGTCCAGCGCGCTGCGGTCGACCGCGAGGTCCCGCACGACCGGGAAGGCGCTGTTGCGGAACGGCTCGACCCAGATCGTCGACCCGTCGGCGAAGTCGCGCATGTACGTCTGGCAGGTCGTGACCTGGTTGGGCCCGTGCGGCATCCCGTTGATGACGAGGGAGCACATGCCGCAGATCCCCTCGCGGCAGTCGCTGTCGAAGGCCACCGAGCGCTCCCCGCCCGAGATCAGGCGCTCGTTGAGGGAGTCGAGCATCTCGAGGAACGACGCCTCGGGATCGATGTCCTCGACGTGCGTCGTCTCGAACCGGCCGGGGGCGTCGCGGTGGTCCTGGCGCCAGATCTCCAGGCGGAAGTTCATCGGGTCGCCTCCGTCGTGCGGGGGATGGTCGGCCCGGCGCTCACTTGTAGCTCCGGGTCGCGAGCTTGACCTCGTTGAAGGTCAGCGGCTCGTCGTGGGGGGTGAAGCCGCCGTCCGGCCGCAGGCCCGCCTCGGGGTACTCCCAGGCGGTCGCCGTCGCGAAGCGCTCGTCGTCGCGCTGCGCCTCGCCGTCCTCGGTCTCGTGCTCGCCGCGGAAGTGCCCGCCGCAGGACTCCTCGCGGCGCAGCGCGTCCTCGCACATGAGCTCGGCGAGCTCGATGAAGTCGTGCAGCCGGCCCGCGTACTCGAGGCTCGGGTTGTGCTCGTCGGCGCGGCCGTCGACGCGCAGCTCGTCCCAGAACCGCGCCCGGATCCCCTGGATCTCCTCGATCGCGGTCGTGAGGCTCTCCGCCGTGCGGAGCATCCCGCACTTGTCGAGCATGATCTCGCCGAGCTCGCGGTGGATCGTCTGCGGCGCCTTCGTGCCGGAGCTCGAGAGGAAGCGGTCCAGCAGCCCGGTGACGCCCTCCTCGGCCTCGGCGAACGCCTCGTGCGAGGTGTCGACGTCGTCCCGCGGGGTCGTCGCGAGCCGGTGCATGACCGTGTGCGGCGCGATGAAGTAGCCGTCGGCCAGCGCCTGCATGAGCGCGGAGGCCCCGAGGCGGTTGGCCCCGTGGTCGGAGAAGTTCGCCTCGCCGATCGCGAACAGCCCTTCAATAGTGGTCTGGAGTTCGTAATCGACCCAGAGACCCCCCATCGCGTAGTGGGGGGCCGGGTAGATCATCATCGGGGTCTCGTACGGGTTGTCGCCGGTGATCTTCGCGTACATGTCGAACAGGTTTCCGTACTTGCCCTCGATCGCATCCCGGCCCTGCTCGGCGATCGCCTCGCGGAAGTCGAGGTAGACGCCGCGGCCGGTGCCACCGACCCCGAGGCCGTCGTCGCAGACGTGCTTGGCCGCCCGGGAGGCGATATCGCGCGGGGCGAGATTGCCGAAGGCCGGGTAGCGCTCCTCGAGGAAGTAGAACCGCTCGGCATCGGGGATCTCGGCAGGTGGCCGCTCCTCGTTCGGCTTTCGCGGAACCCAGATCCGCCCGTCGTTCCGGAGCGACTCGCTCATCAGGGTGAGCTTCGACTGGTAGTCGCCGCTCTGGGGGATGCAGGTCGGGTGGATCTGTGTGAAGCAGGGGTTGGCGAAGAGCGCCCCCCGACGGTGGGCCCGCCAGGTGGCGGTCACGTTCGAGCCCATCGCGTTGGTAGAGAGGTAGTAGACGTT
>JALRCL010000705.1 GCA_023268575.1 Patulibacter sp. | reverse complement strand
CTACGACCGGCTCGAGCAGCTCTCCGCCTAGCGCCCGACGCGGGGACGCCCCTCGGCCCACACCGGTTCGCCGCCGGGCTGGTCCGCCGCGCGGGCCCGCGTCGGCCCGGCCGGCGCCGGTGGGGTGCGCGGGGCGCGCGTCCGACCCGGCCGCAGGGGCGCTGCGCGGCGTACGCGGATCGCCGCGAGGACGACGGCGACGGCCGTCCCGCCGAGCACCGGCAGCAGCAGCCACGCGCTGCGCCCGTCCGTCCCGGCGCCGATCGCGTGGCCGACGGCCAGCAGGAACGCGACGGTCGTGAAGCGGTGGATGCTGCGCCACCGTCGCGCCCCGATCCGCTTGCGCAGGTAGAAGCTCGGGCCCAGCAGCAGGACGCCGTAGCCGGCGATCTGGCCGAGGCCCGTCCAGAGCGGCGCGTGGTCGACGGCGAACGGCACGAGCAGCTGGACGACGCTCGGCCGCAACCAGCCATCGAGCAGGAGCGCGAGGACGTGGACCGCGAGCGCCGCGATCGCGGCGAGGGCGAGCATCTCGTGGACGACACCGACCTGCTGGCGGAGCTGCGGACGGCGCCGCAGGAGCCCGCCGGCGCACGCGAGGCCGAGCCAGACGGTGAGCGTCAGCGCCACGAGCGCGGCGACCCCGGCCGCGCGCGCGGTGAGCCAGGCGGCGTACTGGGTGGGATCGCGCGCGGCGGCGGCGAGCGCGGCGCTCACGTCGACCACCGCCAGGCGCCGGCGCGGTCGGTGGCGTGGCGCAGCACGATGCCCCGCTCGTCGACGGCGAGGCCGCCGCGCCGGGCGAGCCCGCCGACGGCCGCCGGTCCGCGCAGGAGCGTCGCGCCGGCGACGACCTCGGCCTCCTCCGCCGTCGGCGCCAGCGCGGTCACCGTGAGGAGGCCGGTCCACGCCGCCCGCCCCGTCGAGGGGTCGATGAGGTGATGGGCCGGCCGGCCGTCGGGCAGGCGCCAGATCCGGCGGTCGATCCCGGACGTGGCGATCGCCCCACTCGACAGGAGGACCCGACCGACGGGGCCGCCGAGCGGTCCGGCGACGTCGACGGCGAACGGCCGCGTGCGAGCCGCAGGACCGCCGACGCGCAGGTCGCCGCCGAGGTCGACGGCCCAGCGGGCGAACGGGTGCAGGAGCGCCGCGGCGCGGTCGGCGAGCCAGCCCTTCGCGGTCGCACCGACGTCGAGCTGTACGCCGACCGGGCGGGTGACCGTCCCCTCGCGGCGGCGAAGGCGCACCGCGCGCCAGCCGCCCTCCGGTGCGGGGGCGGCGGGCGCGCGGCGCGGCGCGTCGCGCAGGGCGGCGAGCAAGCCGGCCGGCCGCGCGCCGGTCCGGCTCTCGCCGTACCCCTCCGCGACGAGCGCCGGCAGGATCGTCGGGTCCAGCAGCCCACCGGTGCGGACCGCCGCCGCCAGGGCGGCGCCGAGCGCATCGAGGACGAGCGGGTGGACGGCGACCGTCGCCTCGGGCGCGCGGTTCAGGAGCATGAGGTCGCTGTCGGCGACGAACCGCGTCAGGCGGCGCTCCGCGTCGGCGACGAGGTCGCGCACCGCCGCGATCGCCGCGCCGGGGGCGGGCCCCGATGCCGGTCCCTCGACGAGCACGCGGCAGGTCGTGCCCAGGGCGGAGAAGGTGGACGCGGCGCGGATCGGCGGGCCGGGCGCGTCGCGCGGCGCGTCGGAGCGGGCGGACAGGCGGAGGGCGGTCACGGCGCTCACGAGCTTCGGGTGGTCAGGTCGGGGCTCGAGGAGACGGCGCCGGCGTTCGACGCGCCGTCGTCGGAGGGGCTGCTTCCGGTCGAGGAACCGGTGTCGCTCGACGATCCGGTGCTCTCCCATCCCTCGTCGGTCGAGGAGGAGTCGTCCCACGAGCCGTCGCCGGAGCTGCCCGAGGCGGAGCTCGCGTCGTCGGTCGCCGTCGAGGTGGTCGTCGCGCTCGTGCTCGCGGCGACGGGCCCGAGGCGGGGGTCCGCGCCCGAGGCGACCCGCGCGCCGAGCAGCACGAGGATCGCGAGGAACGTGGCGGCCGTCGAGCTGGCGGCGGCGATCGCCGCGCGACGGCGGAAGCGGCTGCGCTGCCGCGCCCGCGCGGCCCGGAGGTCGCCGCTGGGCCGGCGCGGGCGCGCTGCGTCGGGCTCGTGCGCAGGCGGCGGATCGGGGTTCACGGGGTCCATGCGTCGATGGTCCGCCCCGGGGATGAGGAGGTCGTGAGCGGCAGCCGAGAGCCGCGTCGGGGCCGACTGGGAGGTTCCTGAGCGGCGGCCCGAGAACGGCGGGATCCGGGGCGGAGGCGCGGCGCCACGCTCCTCCGGAGGACGTCGCGCGTCCACCGGCATCGACCCGGGAGCCGGTCCCGGCTAGCGTCCCGGGACGTGCCCGCTCGACCACAGCTCCCGCGCGCCCGCTTCGGCGACCTCCTCGCCGAGGACCTCGTCGCCGTCACCGACGACCCGGCCGTCATCGACCGCGGCGGGCGCTGGGCGGTCGTGGTCGACTTCGAGGGCACGCTGACCGCGGCGCGCTTCCGCACGTGGCGGCGCGCTGACGCGACCGCCGACGCGGTCGGCGGTCGCTGGTCCGGCGTGCCGGCCAGCCGGTGGGACAGCTCGCTCGGGCCGCTCGCCCACGCCGAGGGCGTCGACGAGATCCGGGCGCGGATCGCGGCCGGCGACGTCTACCAGGTGAACCTCTGCCGGGTGCTCGAGACGCCGCTGGACGACGGCACGACGCTCCATGGGCTGCACGCCGCGCTCGCCACCGCCCATCCGGCGCCCTACGCGAGCCACGTCTACCTGCCCGAGCACGACCTCGACGTGGCCTCGGCGTCGCCGGAGCTCTTCCTGCGCCGCGACCGCGAGCACCTCGTCACCCGGCCGATCAAGGGCACCGCGGCGACCGCCGACGCGTTCCTCGACAAGGACCGCGCGGAGAACGTGATGATCGTCGACCTCATGCGCAACGACCTGGGGCGGGTCTGCGAGCCGGGCACGGTCCGCGCCACGGCGCTCTGCGCGCCGGAGCACCACCCCGGCCTCGTGCACCTCGTCTCGACCGTCGAGGGCACGCTCTCGGACGGCGTCGGCTGGGGCGAGATCCTCGCGGCGACCTTCCCGCCCGGCTCGGTCGTCGGGGCGCCGAAGCTCGCCGCCCTCGACGTCATCCGCCGGCTCGAGCCGGTGCCCCGCGGGCCGTACTGCGGCGCGATCGGGTGGATCGACGCCGACGACGACCACGCCGAGCTCGCGGTCGGCATCCGCACCTTCTGGCGCAGCGCGGGGACGCTGCGCCTGGGCACCGGCGGCGGCGTCACCTGGGACAGCGATCCCGAGGGCGAGTGGCGCGAGACGGAGCTCAAGGCCCGGCGACTGCTCGCGGTCGCCGAGCACGGGGTCTGACGGGCCTCGCGCCGCTCGCGGGCACGTCGCCTCGACCCCGCGGTCCGACGCCCGCGGTCGAAGATGTTGAAGATC
>JALRCL010000648.1 GCA_023268575.1 Patulibacter sp. | reverse complement strand
CGTCGACGTGTTCGACTACGGCATGCGACAGATCGGCGACGCGTTCGCCGACGACGAGGTCACGACCGGCTTCGTCCAGCTCGCCACCGGCTCCGAGCCGGCCCAGCTGCGCGCCACCGTGCGCGAGCTCCGCGACGTCGTCGTGCTCTGCCCCGACATCGAGGCGTTCGCTCCCCTGGTGAAGGCGACCTTCGACGCCGGGCCCGCGACCGGCGCCGCGGGCGACGGCGCCGAGGACGACGGGCTGCCGCGCCTGCGGGTCCGGCTCGCCGACCGCGCCGTCCGGCAGACGAACCCGCTGCTCGGCACGATCGAGCGGCTGCTCGAGCTCGGAGACGAGCGGCTCACCGCCTCGCAGGTGGTCGACCTCGCCGACCGCGGACCCGTCCGGCGTCGGTTCGGGTTCGACGACGACGCGCTCTCGCGGATCGAGGGCTGGATCCGCGAGTCCGAGGTCCGCTGGGGCCTCGACCAGCCGCACCGGGCGCGCTTCGGGCTCGGGTCGATCGACGTCGCCACGTGGCGGCGCGGGATCGATCGGCTGCTCACCGGCGTGGCGCTGACCGAGGACGCCCGCACGCTCGTCGGCGGCCCCGGCGGGGCGCTGCCCGTCGACGACGTCGGCTCGACCGACATCGACCTCGCCGGCCGGCTCGCCGAGCTGCTCGACCGGCTCGAGGCGATCGTCGCCGACCTCGCCCGTCCGCAGACGATCGCCGGCTGGACCCGCACGATCGCCGACGCCGCCGACGCGCTGTGCGCGACGAGCGACGACGACGCCTGGCAGCGCGCCGAGCTCGACCTGCTGCTCGACGACCGGGTCCAGGAGGCGCTCCCCGACGACGAGCTGCCGGCGAGCGTGGCGGATGCGCCTCACCCCCCGGAGCACGCCCGCCACGCGACCGACGACGGGGCGCTCCTGACGCTCGCCGAGGTCCGGGCCCTCGTCGCCGAGCACCTCCAGGGACGCCCGACCCGGGCGAGCTTCCGCACCGGGCACCTGACGTTCTGCACGCTACAGCCGATGCGGTCGGTCCCCCACCGGGTCATCTGCCTGCTCGGCCTCGACGACACCGCGTTCCCGCGCGAGGCGCCCCGCGACGGCGACGACCTCGTCCGCGCGAGCCCGCACGTCGGCGACCACGACGGGCGCTCCGAGGACCGCCAGATGCTCCTCGACGCGCTGATGGCCGCCGACGACGCGCTGATCGTCACCTACACCGGCCGCGACGAGCGCACGAACGTCGTCCGCCCGCCCGCGGTCCCGGTCGGCGAGCTGCTCGACGCGATCGACGCGACCGTCCGGCCCGCCGCCGACGACGACGCCGGCGGCCCGGCCCCGGCCGCGCCGCGGCTCCTCGCGCGCGCCCGCGAGCAGCTCGTCGTCGACCACCCGCTCCAGTCGTTCGACCCGCGGAACTTCCAGCGCGGCGCCGACGGCCGGCCGCCGCTGGGCTTCGACCGGATCGCGCTCGAGGGCGCCGAGAGCCTCGCCGGGCTGCGCGCCGGCCGTCACCGGCTCGTCGGGGTCGGGGGCGCCGGGGACGACCGCGGCCTCGACGAGCCGCTGCCCGTCGTCCCGGAGCCCGTCATCGCCCTCGACGACCTCGTCCGGTTCTTCGAGCACCCCGCGCGCGCGTTCCTGCGCCAGCGGCTCGGCGTCGTCCTGCCGCGCGAGGACGACGAGGAGAGCGACGAGCTGCCGACCGAGCTCGACGGCCTCGGTGGCTGGGCGGTCGGCGAGCGACTGCTGCAGGCCGTCCGTGCCGGCACCCCGGGCCACCTGGCGCTCGAGGCCGAGCGCGCCCGCGGCGCCCTGCCGCCGGCCGAGCTCGGCGAGCACGCGCTGACGCGGATCCAGAAGGACGCCCAGACGCTGTCGGGGTGGGCGAACGAGCTGCTGGGTCCGCCCGGTCCGCGCAGCTCGCTCGACGTGCGCGTGGAGCTGCCCGGCGGCCGACGGATCGGGGGGACCGTCGCGGGCCTCGACGGCGACGTGCTGCAAGCGGTCTCGTACTCGCGCGTGGCGCCGAAGCACCGGCTCGCCGCCTGGGTCCGGCTGCTCGCACTCACCGCCTCGCACCCCGACCGCGAGCTGCGCGCGATCACCCTCGGGCGCAGCCGGCGCGGCGCGGCGCGGCGCACGACGGCGACGATCGCCCGGATCCCGGTCCTCGGTCCCGACGCCGAGGCCCGGCGGACGGCCGCGCTCGCAGCGCTCGAGGAGCTCGTCGACCTGCGCGACCGCGGCCTGCGCGAGCCGCCGCCGCTCTACTGCCAGACCTCGGCCGCCTACGCCGCCGCGGCGCACGACGGGCTCGATCCGGCCGTCGAGGCGAAGCCGGTCTGGGAGAGCGGCTGGGGCCGGTTCGGGCGGATCGAGCGCGAGGACGCCGACCGCGAGCACCAGCGGCTCCTCCGCGGGACCGTCCCCTTCGGGACCATCGCCGCCGCACCCGCACGCGCCGACGAGTCCGGCGAGGGCTGGGACGAGCGTCACCCGTCGCGACTCGGTCGCTGGGCGCTGCGGACCTGGAGCGGGCTGCTGGCGGTCGAGGAGCTGGAGGACGCGTGAGCGACCCCGAGCAGCCCTCCCTGTTCGACGCGCTCGGCGAGCCCGAGCCGCCGGCCGCGCCCGCGAAGGCCGCCCCGAGGACGCCGGCCCGGCGGGCCGCCGACGTCCCGGAGCAGCCGACGCTCGGTGAGGCCCCGCCGTCGTCGGACGACCCCGCGCCGTCCGCCCCTGGCCCCGCGGCCGAGCCGGACGCGGCGACGAGCGACGCCCGCAGAGGCGCGCCGGTGCAGGTCCGGGAGACGACCGAGCCCTCCGGAGGCGCACCGGTGCGGGTCCGGGAGACGACCGAGGCCTCCGGTGACCCCGACCCGCAGCCATCGGCGGACGACACCGCGGGTCACCCGGCCGCGACGTCCGCAGGGGTCACCGACGTCGTCGCGGCCCCGCCCACGACCGACCTCCCACCCTCCGACGGGCCGCCCCCGCTCGACCCGGGCGACGTGGGCGAAGCGGTCTTCTCGTTCGACGCGCCGCCCGACGCCGCGACCACGTCGACACCGTCCCCGGCACGACCGCGTCCGAAGTCGCCCGCGGCGTCGTCCCGCCAGGAGGAGCTCGGCGCGGCCGTCTTCGGCATCGACCAGCCGCTGCCGCGCGGCGTCGCGGTGCTCGAGGCGAGCGCCGGCACCGGCAAGACGTTCACGATCGCCGGCCTCGCCGCACGGTACGTCGCCGAGGGGCTGCCG
>JALRCL010000603.1 GCA_023268575.1 Patulibacter sp. | reverse complement strand
GCGCAGCCGGCGGTCATGCGGTCGATGAGCAGGCCGAGGTCCAGCACGCCGGGAAGCACCAGCTCGGTGTGCAGCACCGCGAAGGAGGTCTCGAGACCGGTCGTGCCCATCGGCGCCTGCTCGAACGGGACGTCCTTCTCGTCCGGGGCGTGCGGCGCGTGGTCGGTCGCGATGCACTCGACGGTGCCGTCGCGCAGGCCCTCGATGAGCGCCTGGCGGTCCTCCTCGAACCCGAGCGGCGGGTTCATCTTCATCGAGGTGTCGAGCTCGCGGACGGCGTCGTGCGTGAGCAGGAGGTGGTGCGGAGAGGCCTCGCCGCTGACGCGGTAGCCCTTCTCCTTCGCCGCGCGCAGGGCCTCGATCGAGGCGACGGCGGAGAGGTGCTGGAAGTGCACCCGCCCGCCCTCGTAGCCGGCGATCGCCGCGTCGCGGGCGACCATCGTCGACTCGGAGAGACTCGGGATCCCGGGCAGGCCGAGGCGCGCCGAGACCGCGCCCTCGCGCATCGAGCCGCCGGCGGAGAGCGTCGGATCCTCCTCGTGCAGCGCGATCACGCCGCCGGCGAGACGCTGGTACTGGATCGCCCGGCGCAGGACGCCGGCGCTCGTGACGGGCCGGCCGTCGTCGGTGAAGCCGACGGCGCCGGCGGCGCGCAGCTCGGCCATCTCGGTGAGCTCGTCGCCCTGCAGACCGCGGGTGATCGCGGCCGTGAAGCCGACCGGGATCCGTGCGCTGCGCAGCGCCGCCTCGCGCAGCGATCCCAGGAGCGAGGCCGAGTCGACGACCGGCGAGGTGTTCGGCATCGCCACCACGGCGCAGTAGCCGCCGGCGGCCGCCGAGAGCGTGCCGGACTCGAGGTCCTCCTTGTGCTCCTGGCCGGGCGTGCGGAGGTGCACGTGCGGGTCCACGAAGCCCGGGAAGAGATGACGGCCCTCGCCCTCGACGATCTCGACCCCGGGGCCGGCCTCGACGGACCCGGGCGCGCCGATCTCGGCGATCTCGCCGCCGCGGACGAGGACGTCGGCCGGCTCGTCGATCCCGTCGCCGGGGTCGAGCACGTGGGCGTGGCGGATCAGCAGGTCGGCGTCGGTCTCCGGTCCGCCGGACCAGACAAGGGGGCGCAGGCTCATCGGGCGACCTCCGGGGTCAGGGCATCGGGCGCGACGGCGGGGGTGGCGGCCAGGACCTCGTAGAGGACGGCCATGCGCACCAGCACGCCGGCGCGCACCTGGTCGAGGATCAACGACCGCGGACCGTCGACGACGTCGCCGGCGAGCTCGACGCCGCGGTTCACCGGTCCCGGGTGCATGAGCAGCTGGTCGGGGCCCAGGCGGCGCGCGTCGATCTGGTAGACGGCGGCGTACTCGCGCAGCGACGGCACCCAGGCCTGGCGCATCCGCTCGTGCTGCATCCGCAGGGTGTAGACGACGTCGGCCTCCTGGAGGCCGTCGAGCGAGTAGCGGACCTCGCAGCCGAGGACGTCGAACTCCTGCGGGATGAGGGTCGGCGGCCCGCAGACGGTGACCTTCGCCCCCATCGTCTGCAGGGCGAGGACGAGCGAGCGGGCGACGCGGCTGTGGCGGACGTCCCCGACGATCCACGCGTTCAGTCCGTCGAGCGAGCCGAGCCGGGACCGGAGGGTGTAGACGTCCAGCAGCGCCTGGGTCGGGTGCTCGTGCTGGCCGTCGCCGGCGTTGACGATCGCGGCGTCGGTCCACTTCGTGATGAGCTGGGACGCCCCGGCCCACGGCGT
>JALRCL010000371.1 GCA_023268575.1 Patulibacter sp. | reverse complement strand
ACCGGCGTGCCCGAGGAGACGTCGATCAGGGCGATGCCGTTGGGGTCCTGGCGGCGCAGGAGGACCACCACGTTGACGAAGAAGATCCAGCGCCACGAGAGGTGGTCGACGATGAGGCCGCCGAGCGTCGGGCCGAAGATCGGCGCCAGCAGCATCGGCACCGCGATGATGCTCATCACGCGCCCGACCCGCTGGGGCCCGGCCTTCTGCGTGAGCATGATCTGGCCGATCGGCATGATCATGCCGCCGCCGATCCCCTGCAGCACGCGCAGCGCGATGAGCTGCTCGACGTTCTGGGCGGCGCCGCAGAGCGCGGAGGTGAGCGTGAAGAGGACGACGGCGATGATCCACACGCGCTTGCCGCCGAACTGCTCCGACGCCCAGCCCGTGAGCGGGATGACGGCGGCCAGGGCGAGCATGTAGCCCGTCGCGACCCACTGCACGGTCTCGATCGGGGCGTCGAGGTCCCGGGAGAGGTCCTGGAGCGCGACGTTGATGATCGTCGTGTCGAGGATCGACATGATCGCGCCGACGATCACGACGGCGGCGACCGCCATCAGCGAGCGGTCGCGCAGGAGCGAGGAGCTGGACATGAGAGAGCGGGGCGCCGCCGGGGGCATCCCCGGCGCGAGCGACGCGTATTGTTAGCACCCTCATGACCTCGGGGCCCGAGCGTGCGACCGACCGACCCGCCGCCGCGCCGAGCGGCGATCCGGCGACCGACGAGCTGACCGAGCAGCTGCGGCAGCTCTTCCGCGCCACCCGCCGCCTGCGCGGCTACGGCAACCAGCACCAGGGCGGCGGTCTCTCCCTCCCCCAGTACCACCTGCTGGAGCCGCTGCTGCGCTGCGAGGCGGAGCTCCCCGTCGGGCAGCTCGCCGAGCGCGCCGGGCTGTCGCCCCCCACGGCCACGACGATGATCCGCAAGCTCGTGGACCAGGGGATCGTCGAGCGCCGGCCCGACCCGGGCGACCGCCGCGTCGTGCGCCTCGCGCTGTCGCCGGAGGGGCGCGAGCGCGTCGCCGAGCGGCGCGACGTCGTCGAGGGCTGGCGCACGGCGATCGCGCAGCGGGTGGACGCGGCCGACCGGGCGGCCGGGGTCCGGGTCCTCGCCGCCGTCGTCGCCGGGCTGGAGGAGACGGCCGACGCGCTGGCTGCGCTCGTCGAGGAGGAGGCGCGCGCCCGCGCCGCGGGCGCCGCCGAGGGCTAGAGCCCGAGGTCGCGCACGCCGAGCTCGTCGAAGCCCACGTGGTGGGCGAGCTCGTGCCGGACCGTGATGAGGACCTGCTCGCGCAGGAGCTCCGGGTCGTGCCCGAAGTCGCGGCGCAGCGTGTCCCGGAAGATGAGGATCTGGTCCGAGGTGGTGTCGTGGACGGCCCCGTCGCCGCGGTAGAGGCCGTAGGCGTGGTGCCGGCGACCGTCGTCGGAGATGACGACCGCGACGTTCGTGTCGAGCACGCCGCGCAGGAGGTCCGGCAGCTCGTCGAGGGCCTCGCGGACGAGCTCCTCGAAGCCCTGGTCGGCGTACGGGTCGTGGGCGAGGAACTCGGACTCCTCGGGGTCGACCGCGAGGCCCTCGGCGGCCAGCCGCTCGGCGCGCTCGACGACCCGCTCGAAGTCCTCGTCGCTCGCCGGGCTGCGGTAGTCGCTCAGGCGCCCCACGCCCCAGCCGACGACCGCCGAGATGACGCCGAGGACCGTCAAGGCGGTCCCGAGCGTCTGCACGCCCCGCAGCAGCGGCTCGCCGGCCCAGGCGCCGAGCACCACCGTGATCGTGCAGGCGATGCACAGCCCGACGGCACCGGCCAGCAGGGTACGAGCAGCCATCGTGCAACTGTACGCAACCGCGCCGGTCGGTCGAGCCGGCCGGCGCGGGAGCGCGACGTCCGGGTCAGTCGAGCATCGAGCGCGCGATGACGACGCGCTGGATCTCGTTCGTGCCCTCGTAGATCTGGGTGATCTTCGCGTCGCGCATGAAGCGCTCCATCGGGTAGTCCTTGACGTAGCCGTAGCCGCCGAGGATCTGCAGCATGTCGACCGTCACGGCCATCGCCGTGTCCGACGCCATGAGCTTCGCCATCGAGGTCCACTTGCCGACCTCGCGCGAGCCGCGCGGGACGTTGTCGACGACCGAGCAGGCCTTGTAGAGGAGCTCGCGTGCGGCGGCGACGCGCGTCTCGGCGTCGGCGAGCTTCCACTGCAGGCCCTGGAAGGTCGCGATCGGCTTGCCGAACGCGATCCGCTCCTTCGCGTAGGCGGTCGCGTAGTCGATCGCGCCCTGCGCGATGCCGACCGCCTGCGCCGCGGCACCGAGGCGGGTGCGCTCGAGCGTGCCGAGCGCGACGGAGAGGCCCTTGTCGACCTCGCCGATGACGTTCTCGTGCGGGACGCGGACGTCCTCGAGCACCGGGGAGCCGGTCGGCGAGCCCTTGATGCCGAGCTTCTTCTCCAGCGGGCCCCACGAGAAGCCGGGGCGGTCGGACTCCACGACGAAGGCCGTGATCCGGTTGCTCTCGGGGTTCGTCTTCGCGAAGACGACGTAGAAGTCGGCGATCGACGTGTTCGTGATCCAGTTCTTCGAGCCGTTGAGCACCCACTCGTCGCCGTCGCGCACGGCGGTCGTCTTCATCGACGCGGGATCCGATCCGGCCTCGGGCTCCGACAGCGCGAACGCCGGGGAGTGCTCGCCCGTGGCGATCTTCGGCAGGAAGCGCTGCTTGAGCTCCTCGGAGCCGAACAGCGTGATCGGCAGGGAGCCGAGCTCCTGGATCATCTGGATCAGCGCCGAGGACGCGCAGACCTTGGCGATCTCCTCGACGGCCAGCTGCTGCATGAGCGTGCCCATGTGCATCCCGCCGTACTGCTCCTCGATCGGCAGGCCGAGGATGTCGGCCTCCGCCAGCTGCTTGCGGACGTCCCAGGGGTACTCGCCCTGCTCGTCGATCTCCGCGGCGCGCGGCGCGATCTGCTCCTGCGCGATCTGACGGACGGCGTCCCGGAACTCGAGCAGCTCCTCCGGGATGGTGTAGAGGCCGGAGGACAGATCGGTCGACATGCCGATGATCGTACTTCCTCGCATCTCCCCGGCGGCGCCGGAGTCGGGGCGCGCGCCCCCTGTTCGGGTCCGCGGGGCGGCGCCCGGCGAATCGGTCCCCCCGAACCGGGGGTCAGGCCGCCGCGCAGGCGGCGCAGACGCCGCTCACGACGACCGTCGCGGCGTCGACCCGGTGCCCGGCGTCCTCGGCCGCCTTGCGCGCCGCGGCGCGCCCGGCCCGCGTGTCGAGGTCGATGAGCGCCCCGCAGCGCGTGCACGTGAAGTGGTCGTGGGGCGTGGCGTTCGTGTCGTAGCGCGCGGCGCCCGGTGCCGCGACGCGCCGGACGATCCCGAGCTCGGCGAAGAGCTCGAGCGTCGAGTAGACCGTGGGCAGGGCGAGGCCCGGCAGGTCGCCCGCGGCCTCGCGGAGCAGCGCCTCGGCGGTGACGTGGCGCGGCGCGCCGTCGAGCAGGCGGTGCAGCGCCAAGCGCTGCGGGGTGACGCGCAGCCCCGCCGCGCGCAGCCGCGCGACGAGCTGCTCGTCCGCGGTGGGCGTGGTCGGGACCGTCTCCATGTCCCCATGGTACTAGGACGACCTAAGCTGTAGTCGTTAGCAACAAGGAGCCGCTATCGGCCGGCGGCGACGGCTGCCGGTCCTCAGTGCTCGGCGACGGTTCCGCCGTCGGGCTCGAGCGCGCGGCCCCCGGCCGCCCAGTCGAGGATCCCGCCCTGCAGCGACGCCGCCGGATAGCCGTGCTGGCGGAACGCCTGCGCGGCCAGCAACGAGCGCCCGCCGACCCGGCACTGGAACACGATCGGCTTCTCGCCGTCGAGGGGCGCCTGACCGGAGCGCGGGCCGAGCTGGTCCAGCGGCACGTGGTGCGCCCCGGGGATCCGTCCCGCCTCCCACTCGTACGGCTCGCGGACGTCGACGAGCACGACCTCGTCGCGCGCCAGGGCGTCCTCGAGGGTCGCGGCGTCGATCTCGATCGGCAGCTCGGCCATGCGCATCACGCTACCGGCCCCCGCTCGCCGTCCCCGCGGCGCGTCGCGCGCCAGGCACCGGTGGCTCAGCGACGCCAGAGGCCGGGAGGCCAGTCCTCGCCCATCGCCCCGTGGAGGTCCCCGGGCCCGCCGGCCTCGCGCACGTCGGCGGCGGCGCGGCAGATCGCGACGATCTCGTCGACGTCGTCGGTGACCCGGAACAGCCGCTCGTCGCCGTCGGAGATCAGTCCGTCGCCGAGCATCCGCTCCCGCAGCCAGTCGACCAGCCCGCCCCAGTAGGCCGTGCCCCAGAGGACGACGGGGTAGCGCCGGATCTTCTGCGTCTGGACGAGGCAGAGGACCTCGAACAGCGATGCCTCCCACAGGGCCGATTCGACGAGGGCCTCCGGCGTCGCCTTG
>JALRCL010000596.1 GCA_023268575.1 Patulibacter sp. | reverse complement strand
TTCTCGTAGATCATGGTCTGGCCGTCCCAGGCCAGGTCGGTGCTGGACTCGCCCTGCCCGGCGGCGGCGTAGGCGTACGCCGCGAGGCACCGCGACGACGCCGCGCGACAGAGCAGGCGCCGGTCGTCCGCGCGCCCGACGGTGATCGGGCTGCCCGAGAGGTTCAGCAGGACCGTCGCACCGGCGAGCGCGGCCTCGGTGCTCGGCGGCACGGGGACCCAGAGGTCCTCGCAGATCTCGACGTGGACGACGAGCCCGGCGAGGTCGTCGGCCTCGAAGAGCAGGTCGCGTCCGAGCGGCACGTCCTCGCCGAGCAGCGGGATCGTGCCGCGCTCGTCCTCGCCGCTGCCGATCTGGCGGGCCTCGTAGAACTCGTGGTAGAGCGGGACGTAGGACTTCGGCACGACGCCGAGCACCCGTCCGTCGTGGACGACGACCGCGCAGTTCAGGATCCGGTGGCGGTGGCGCAGCGGCGCGCCGATGGCCAGCAGCGGCCGCAGTCCGCGGGTGCCCTCCACGACGCGGGCCAGCGCGGAGAGGACGTCGTCGAGCAGCGCGTCCTGGTGCAGGAGGTCCTCGATCGCGTAGCCCGAGAGCGTCAGCTCGGGCAGCACCGCCACGACGACGCCGTCCTCGTGGCAGGCCCGCGCGGTGCGCAGGACCTCGTCGGCGTTGCGCTGGGCGTCGGCGATCGCGACCGGCTGGGTGCAGGCCGCCACGCGGGCGAAGCCGTGCGCGTAGAGGTTCTCGAAATCCATCTCGGGTGCGGAGGCGCGATCGGGGCGCCGACGCGCGAAGCGTAGCCCGCCGCGTCCGGCGCCATCGCCGGGCGCACCGGAGGGGCGGGCGGCTGCTACCCGCTCACGCGGCCTCGGCACCCGCCGCGGGCGCGTCGTCCAGGACCTGGCGCTGGAGCGCGACGGCGAGGTGCAGCGCCAGGTGCAGGCGCAGGCGTCCCGGCTCCAGCGGCGCGCCGAGCAGCCGCTCGGCCCGCCGCACCCGGGTGTAGACGGTGTTCTTGTGGAGGTGCAGCGCCGCGGCCGCCGCGGTGTGGCTGCCGCCGTGGTCGAGGAACGCCAGCGCGGTCTCCCGCAGCGCCTCGACCCCCGGCTCGTCCCCGGCGAGGTCGGCGAGCTCGCGCCGGGCGAAGCGCCGGGCGCGGGGGAGGTCGTCGGCGAGGATCGTCAGCAGCTCGACGTGGCGGTAGGAGCTCACGGGCGGTTGGGCCGGGCCGGACGCGCGCAGCTCGGCGAGCGCCGCAGCGCGCAGGGCCTCCTCGTGCGAGGAGCGGAAGCCCTCGAGCCCGCGGCCGGGGTTGCCGATCGCCAGCGCGAGGTCGCTCGGCGGATCGTGCTCCTCCAGCGCGGTGAGGAGGGCGTCGGGGTCATCGCCGACGCTGATCCAGGCGTGCGCGGTCGACGCGCCGGCCGGCACGACGAGCGGATCGGCCCCGCCGGCGGCGCGGACGAGCGTCCGCGCGGCGGCCTCGAGGTCCCCGGTCACCGACACGGGGGCGGCCGGCGTGCGCCGGCGGAGGACGAGCGCGACGTGGCGCCCGCGCAGCTGGTGACCGAGCCGCGCGGAGGCGACCTCGGGGTCCAGCGGCGTCCCGGCGAGGATCTCGGCGACCGTCTCGGTCCGCACGGCGGCGGCGCTGCGCACCCACCGCTCGCGCTCGCGGCCGTAGACCTCGGTCAGCTCGCCGCACACGATGTCGACGTAGTCGAAGAGCATCGTGCCGAGCAGCTCGAGCTCGCCGTTGAGCTCGGGCCCGTCGCCGCAGGTCTCCCGCAGGTGCCCGGCGAGCGTCGGCCAGAGGATCCGCTGGCCGACGCGGTACTTGCGCAGCATCACCGCGACGGAGATGCGGCGGTGCACGAGCGCGAGCACGAACCGCCGCGCCGCCACCGGGACGACGGCCTGCTCCACGGGCAGGTCGTCGGCGAGCAGCCGGCGGAGCTCCCGCAGGTGCTCGATGCAGCACTCCGCCATCTCCGGCTCGAGCGCCTGGCGGACCTCGGGCTCGGCGAGCTCCGGGATCCGCACGTGCAGCTCGGCCGCCATCGAGGCGCCGAGGGTGACGGCCTGGGCGTCGAGGAGCTCCACGAGCGCGGCACGAGCCTTCGTGCGCGTCTCGCTGGACTCCGCGCCCGCGGCCTGATGGTCGATCAGCACGGCTGGTTCCTCCCTCCGGCCGCCGTCCTCCGGCGACACGCGAGCGTCAAGCCTATGCCCGCGGGCCGCCTGCGGGGGAACTCTTGCCCCGCCGACCCGCCGGACGGCCCGCCGGGCCACGTCCGCAGGACGCCCTTGCCCTGGCTCCCGAGCCGCGGCTATGTTGCGAACACTGATGTTCGCAGACTGCGCCGGCGGCCACCGCCGGAGGGGAGGCACCATGCTCGGAGGACGAGGAACGCGACGCGCCGGATGGCTCGTGGCCGCGGCGTGCGCGACCGGCGCGCTGACGGCCGCCCCTGCCGCCGCGGCCACCGAGCAGCTCGGCGTCACCGCCTCCGACGGCGTCCGCCTCCAGGCGACCCTGACGAGCGACGGGCCGGTCGCCCCGCGGCCGACGATCGTCGAGTTCAGCCCGTACGGGCGCAGCAACGTCACCTACGAGCGGCCGCCCGGGTTCAACGGCCTGCTCGTCCAGCTGCGCGGAACGGGGGACAGCGACGGGCGCTTCGACATCATGGCCGCGCGCACCCAGCGCGACGTCGTCGAGGTGCTCCGGTGGGCGTGCGAGCAGCCGTGGAGCGCCGGGCGGATCGGGATCAACGGCTTCTCGGCCAGCGCGATCACGATCTACAACGCCCTGCACCAGAAGCTCCCCGACTGCGTCCGGACCATCGTGCTGGGCTCCGGCACCCACGAGCTCTACCGCGACCTGCTCGTCCCGGGCGGGGTGAACAACATCGTGCCCGGAGCGGCGGTGCTCGCCGGGATCGGAGGGATCGCCGTTGCGCAGGGCACCGATCGGCTCGCGCGCAACCCCGGCTCGGCGCTCGACGTCCTCGGAGGCCTGCTGACGTCGGGGGTCGGCGACCTGCTGCACCCGACCCTCGACGCATGGTGGCGCGAGCGCGGCTGGCGCGGCAACGCCAACCGGCTGCCGATGCTGCTCACCGACGGCTTCTTCGACGTCGAGTCGCGGGGCGCCTTCCAGGGCTTCCAGGCGCTGAAGGCCGACGGTGCCCACCTCGTCGTCGCCGGGGCCCACGACGGCGTGCCCAAGGGCCTGGGACTCCGCGACGAGACGATGCGGCGCTGGTTCGAGCACTACGTCGCGGGCGTGGACAACGGCGTCGACCGCGAGCCGCGCGTGCGCCTGGCGCTGGCCGACGGCGACCGCCAGCGCTACCTCGCCGGCCGCTACGTGCGCCGGGACGCCGAGGACTGGCCGGTGCCGGGCACGCGCTGGCAGGCGCTGCGGCTCGACGCCGCGCATCGCGGTCGCGGGGCGAGCGCGAACGACGGCTCGCTGACCACCGGCACGCCGCGGATCGGCGGTCGGCAGTCCTACGCGACGCTGCCCTCGCTGCTGACGGCGACCGACGTGCCCAACGCCGCGATCGCCGGGGCGGCCGGGCTCGACCGACTGACCGAGCACGTGCCGCTCCTGTCGCAGACGAACCTCGCCGGCGCGCTGGGCCTGACGTACACGACGCGCTGGTTGCGCGAGGACGTCGTGGTCGCCGGGCCGGCGACGCTCGAGGTCCGCCTGGCCAGCACGCTCCCGGAGACGGCGATCTGGGCGGTGGTCTCCGACGTCTGGCCGGACGGCAGCGCGCACCCCGTCGGCATGGGGCGGCTGAGCACCCGCTACCCCGAGGTCGATCCCGAGCGCTCGCTGCGCGACGCGGACGGCACGATCGTGCAGCCCTACGGGCGCTACGACCGGCCGGTCGACACCCCGCCGGGCACCGAGCGGACCTACCGCGTCGAGCTCTGGCCGATCGGCAACGTCTTCCGGCGGGGGCACCAGCTGCGCCTGCACCTCGTCGGCTCGTCGCTCGCGTCGCTGCCGAGCCTGCCGGCCGTGAACACCGTGGACGTCGCGCGGTCGCGGCTGCTCGTCCCGGTGCTGCCGCCGGGGGACCTCGGGCGTGCGCTCCCCGACTGAGCGGCCGGCGATCACCGGGCGGACGCCGGGCGGCCACCGCCTCAACGAGGGTACGAGTGGCTGGCATCGGCGCTCCGTCCGGTCCGGTCGAAACCGCGGACGGCGCCCTCTACCGTCGCGGGCGTGTCTCACCCCCGGACATCCCACCGCCCGATGCTCGACAGCCGGTCCCACGGCCTGGAGGCGCGCGTCTTCGACGCGGTGGAGCGGCTGCTCGCCGACGGGCACCGCTTCGACGACCTCGGCGTGCAGCGGATCGCGAGCGAGGCCGGCGTCGCGCGGTCGACGTTCTACGTCCACTTCCGGGATCGCTCCGACCTGCTCGTGCGGCTTGCCGAGCGGGTGACGGAGCCGGCGTTCACCGCGCTCTCCCGCTGGGTCGACGCCGGGACGGACGGCGTCGAGGGCCTCGAGCGCACGCTCGTGGTCGTCGTGGCGGCGGTCCGGGCGCACCTGCCGGTGCTCCACGCGCTCTCGGAGGCCGCCCTGCGCGACCCGGCCGTCGACGAGCTCTGGAGCTCGCGCATCGACGGTCTCGCGGCCGCGCTGCAGCTGCGCCTGCTCGACGAGCGCAACCTCGGCGAGCTCCCTTCCGACGTCGATCCCGAGCTCCTGGCCCAGAACGTCGCCTGGAGCCTCGAGCGCAACGTCGCGCGCCACGTGCGCCGCATGCGGACGGCGGACCCGGTCGCCGACGCCCGGTTCGCCTCCGGGCTCGCCGACGCGACCTGGCGCTCGCTCTACGGGCGCGTCGCGGCCGTCTGAATCGGGCGAGCCCGACCGGCGCGCCGCTCGCGCGCCTCAGTCCTCCGGGTCGCCGCGGCGCGTGAGCAGGGCGTCGATCTCGCGCGAGTAGGCCGCGCCGAGCACGAAGACGACGGCGCCCAGCGCGAAGACGATCGCCACCGACGCGTGGTCCTCGACCCAGGCGAGGACGGAGAACGCCGTCGCGAACGCCGCGAGGAAGAACGGCCGGGCGGTCTCGATGAGCGTCGTGGTGCTCTTCGCGATCTCCTGGACGTCGGTCTCGCGCAGGGCCTGGGCCGTCGCCGCCGCGGCCGCGCCGACGCGGTCGCCGACCACCCGCGCGCCCTCCGCCGCCTGCGCGCCGAGGACCTTGCCCTTCTCGCCGGCCTGCGCGCCCAGCGCGCGGCCCTTCTCGGAGGCCTGGGCGCCGAGGGCGCGGCCCTTCTCCGAGGCCTGCGACCCGAGCGCCCGGGCGGCGTCGGCGGCCTGCTGGGCAGCCGCCGCCGCGCCGGTCGGCGCGGGGGCGGTCGGGCCGTCGCCGTCGAGGCCCTCCTGCGGGGCGCTCGCTGAGACGACCGCCGTCTCGGCCTCCTCGGGCTCGGCCGGGGCGTCGCCGTCGGTGGTCTCCTCCTCCCGCGGGTCGTCGGCGTCGCGGGTCTCCTCGGGGAGGTCGCGGGCAGGGGGCTCGGAGGACATGGAGATGACGGTACCCCCCGAGGCCGGTGCCGTATCGTGCGCGCGATGCCGCGCCTGCGCCTCGTCCCGCGTGCCGCCTGGCTCGCGTTGCTCGTGGTGCTCCTCGTCGGCGGCGGCATCCGGTACCACGAGGCCACCCACCCGGTGCCCTCGAACGAGCTGTCGGCCGACGCGCGCTCGTACACGACGATCGCGCAGCACCTGGCGACGACGGGCAACTACGCCGGGCGCAACGGCCGGCTGAAGGCCCTGCACTGGCCGCCGGCCACGCCCCAGGTCTTCGCCCTCGCCTACGGCGTCCAGTCCACGCTCGGCGGGCACGACGCGCCCCGGTACCGCGACGACGTGCGGGTCCTGCACTACGCGCAGTTCGCGATCTCGACGCTGACGCTGCTGGTGGTGTTCGTGCTCGGCTGGGTCCTCGCCGGCCCGTGGGCCGGCGTCGCGGCGGCCGCAGTGCTCGCGGTGTACCCACCGGCGTACTGGGGTCCAGGGAACCTGCTGTCCGAGCCGCTGGGCGCGCTGATGGTCACGAGCGCCCTGACGGCGGTCGCCCTCGCCTGGCGGACGCGATTGCTCGCCTGGTGGGGGACCGCCGGCGCGCTGTTCGGCGGCGTCCTGCTGACCCGCACCGACCTGCTCTTCGTCCCGGCCCTGCTGGCGCTGACGGCGCTCCTCTGGCTCGGCTCGACGGTGTCGTGGCGGCGGGGCCTGCAGTCCGCCGGGCTGCTCGTCGGGCTGTGCGCCGTCGTCGTCCTGCCGTGGACGATCCAGGCCTCCGACACCGCCGGGAAGCTCGTGCCGGTCACCAACGGTGGCGGCTCGGCGTTCTTCGTCGGCACGTACCTGCCCGGCAACGGGTCGACCTACGACATGAAGTTCGCGCTGCTGGACGAGATCCGCGCGGCGTACCC
>JALRCL010000515.1 GCA_023268575.1 Patulibacter sp. | reverse complement strand
CCCGCCCATTCGTGGTCTGCGCGGCCGCCGACGAGCTCGTCCCGGATCGTCTTCGTGGGGTCCAGTTCGTCCTGCTGCCCGACCACGCCGAGGTCGAGCGAGCCGGTCTGCACGACCTGCCCGCGGTCCGGGCCTTCCATGCCGCCGATGAGCTTCAGCAGCGTCGACTTGCCGTCGCCGTTGCGCCCGACGATCCCGATCCGGTCGCCGGCCGCCACGCCGAGCGTCACCCCGTCGAGGATCCGGCGGCTGGCGTACTCCTTGCCGGCCGCCTGGAGGTTCACGAGGTTGCGCGGGGGCGGGGCCATCGGCGCCTCATCCTGCCCGACGGCGTGCGCCGCGCGCGGCGCGACGCGCCGCCGCGATCAGCGGCCGCCGCCGGCGCGCCCGCGGCCGCCCTGGCCGCGCCCGCTCTGGCCACGGCCGCCCTGGCCCTGACCGCGGCCACGGCCGGCCTGGCGGTTGCCGTCGCCGCGGCCGTCGCCGCGACCACCCTCGCTGCGCCCGCGCGGGCCGCCGGCCGAGCGGCCCTCGCCCGGGTGCCGACGACGGTCGTCCTCGGTCGCGTGGCGGCGCCCGGGCTCGCGGCCCTCGCCGCGGGGCCCGCGCTCGTCGTGCCGGCGGCCGCCGTGACGCTCGTCGCGCCCCTGGCCGCCCCGGCCCTGACCGCGCCCACCGCCGCCCTGCGGGCGACCCTCGCCGCCCGGCTGGCGCTTGCCCTGCTGACGGACGTAGCCCGAGCCCTTCTCGCCCGGCAGCGCGACGCGCAGCCCGGCGGCCTCGAGCTCGTCGTGCAGCTCGAGGTCGCGGCCCATGACGGCGACGTCGGAGAGCTCCTCCGGCTCGACGAAGGTCATGCCGATGCCGGTCGCGCCGGCACGGCCCGTGCGGCCGACCCGGTGCACGTAGGTCTCGTGGTCGACCGGCACGTCGTACTGGATGACGTGGGTGACGTCCTGGACGTCGATGCCGCGGGCCGCGACGTCGGTGGCGACGAGCGTCGTGACGCTGCCCTCGTCGAAGGCCTGGAGCGCCCGGCGGCGCTGGGCCTGCGAGCGGTTGCCGTGCAGCGCGACGGCCTCGACGCCGTGCTGGCCGAGCTTGCGCACGATCTTGTCCGCGCCGAACTTCGTGCGGACGAAGACGACCGTGCGGCCGCGCCCCTCGTCGCGCAGCGCGCTGACGAGGTGGTCGAGCTTGTCGTCGCGCGTGACGCGGCGGAACCGGTGCTCGATCTTGCCCTGGTCCTGGACCGGCGGCTCGTACTCGATGAGCTTCGCGTCGGTCGTGTAGGCGGTGGCGAGCTCGCCGACGCGGCCGTCGAGCGTCGCGGAGAGGAAGAGCGTCTGGCGCTTGCGCGGGATCTGGGAGACGATCCGCTTGACGACCGGCTGGAAGCCCATGTCGAGCATCCGGTCGGCCTCGTCGAGGACGAGCTTCCGGACGCGCGAGAGGTCGAAGGCGCCGCGGGAGAGGAGGTCCTCCAGCCGGCCGGGGGTCGCGACGAGGATGTGCGCCTTCGCCGCGAGGCGGGACTGCTTCTCGAGGCCGGCACCGCCGAAGACGGCGGTGATCGCCAGCGCGCGGGAGTGGGCGAGCTCGTAGAGCTCGTCGACGATCTGGGTCGCGAGCTCGCGCGTCGGGACGAGGACCAGCGCGCTCGGGCGCGGGTCGGTGGCCTCGATGCCGTCGACGAGCGCCAGGCCGAAGGCGATCGTCTTGCCCGACCCGGTGGGGGAGGACACGAGGACGTCGCGGCCGGCGAGCCGACGACGAGGTCCTGGCCCACCTGGGGCACGCCGACCGACGGGTGCGCCTCGAGGCACAGTGGGAGCTGGCCCGGCGTGGGACGGCCGTGCGCGACCGGCTCGTGCAGACCGCCCTGACCGGATCCCCGTTGGCCCGGCGTCATGCGGTCTGGGCCCTCGGGCAAATCGGCCGCCGGGATGCCGGCTCCGCGACCACGCGCGCCCTGCAGGCGCTGGTGCCGCTGATCGGCGGCGCGGATGCGGTCCTGGCCCGCTGTGCAGGGCAGACGCTGGCCGAGAACGGCATCGTCGCGGCCCACCCGGCGCTGGTGGCCCTGCTCGACGCGCCC
>JALRCL010000276.1 GCA_023268575.1 Patulibacter sp. | reverse complement strand
GTCGGCCTCCTGGGCAGCCGGGTAGAGGACCTGCGTGGCCAGGTCGGCCGCGGCCTCCTGGATCATCTGCTGGTCGTCGGTCGGCGTGAGGTCGAAGAGGCCCCGCTGGCGCGACGCCGTCTCGGGCTTCAGCCGCCCCGGGCTCGAGCGCTTCTGCGTCGCGGCGAACGTCCGCCCGACCTTGCCGGCCGTCCGGAACCCGGTCGCCGAGGCGCGCTTCAGCGCCCGGTTGGCGGGGTCCCTCAGGCCGAGGCGATCGACGACGTCGAGTCCGGCGAGCCGCGTCAACGCGCGGATCCCGTAGGCCATTCCTCGTTCAGTGACGGTCATATCGAGAGCGCACCCGGAGGCGCTTCGTGGAGGGCGCCGACGACGCCGACCGCCGCGCGCGAGCGCGACCGGGCGACGCAGCCGACCGAATTCCTACCCAGGGTAGCACCGGATCGCGGTCCGGTGCACGACTGTTCCCCCAACGGCCGAGCACCAGCGTTCCGCGGGCCCCCCGCGAGGCCCTCGAGCGACGCCGCGGCGCCCCCGCCCGACCCCGAGGAGACCGCGCCGGTCAGTCGGCAGCCGGTCCCGCGGCGCCGTCGGCCGGCGCCGGCGCCACCGCGAGCACGGGGCCGCCGGCGGCCGGCCGCACGCGCAGCAGGAGCGCGACGACGAGCCAGCCCGCGAGCGCGAACCCCGTCGCCACGACGAACGCCCGCGAGTAGCCGGCGGTCAGGGCCTCGGCCACCCCGTCGGGCACCACGCCGCCGCCCCGGGGCTCCCCCGCCCCGGCCGGCAGCAGGCCCCCGGTGCGGGTCGCCGCGATCGTCGTGAGGATCGCGAGGCCCAGCGCGCCGCCGACCTGCCGGGAGACGTTGAAGATGCCCGAGACGAGCCCGGCCTCGTCGGGCCGCGAGCCCGCGACCGCCAGCGCCGTCAGCGGGACGAAGCAGAGCCCGACGCCGACGGCGGTGACGATCGAGGCCGGCAGGACGTCGGCGAGGAACGAGCCGTCGGCCGAGATCCGGGAGAAGAGCAGGAAGCCCAGAGCGGCCAGGCCGAACCCCACGAGCAGCGTGCGCCGGGGCCCGATCGCCGCGACGACGCGCCCGGCGTTGAAGGAGCCCAGCCCCATGAGGACCGTGAGCGGGAGGAACGCGACCCCGGCCTCCAGCGGCGAGTAGCCGAGCACCTGCTGCAGGTAGAGCGTCACGAAGAACCACATCGCGAACAGCCCCGCGCTGAGGAGGACCATCGCCCCGCTCGGGACCGCCAGCGCCGGCGAGCGCAGCACGCGCAGGGGCATGAGCGGCCGGCGGGCGACGCGCCCCTCGATCACGAGGAACGCGGCGAGCAGCGCGAGGCCGCCGACGAGCGGCCCGAGGCTCTGCGCCGACCCCCACCCGACGACCTCCGTGCGGACGATCCCGAAGACGAGCGCCACGAGCCCGAGCGTCGCCGTCGTGGCCCCGGCGACGTCGAACGAGCGCTCGGCCACCGGGTCGATCTCGTCGGCCGGCAGGCGGCGCAGCGCCTGCGCGATGAGGACCGCGCCGATCGGCACGTTCACGAAGAGGATCCAGCGCCAGTCCAGCGCGTCGGTGAGGACCCCGCCGACGATCGCGCCGGCCGACCCGCCGAGCCCGGCGACGGCGCCCCACGCCCCCATCGCCCGGGTGCGCTCAGGCCCCTCGGCGAACGCGGTCGTGAGGATGGAGAGCGTGGTCGGGGCGACGATCGCGCCGCCGAGCCCCTGGACGGCGCGCGCCGCGATGAGCATCTCGGGGCTCTGCGCGAGCCCGCCGACGAGCGAGGCGCCCGTGAAGAGCGCGAGGCCGGCGACAAAGACCCGGCGCCGGCCGAGGAGGTCGGCGGCGCGACCCCCGAGCAGGAGGAAACCGCCGAAGGCGATCGCGTAGGCGTTGACGATCCACTGGAGCCCCGCCTCGGACATGTCGAGCTCGACGCGGATCGCCTCGAGCGCCACGTTGACGATCGAGACGTCCAGGATGACCATGAACTGGGCACCGCAGACGAGGAACAGCACCGCGCGGGCGCGAGGGGACATGGGGGCTCCTGGGACGAGGCGCCCGGCCGTTGCGGCCGGGCGAGCGGCGGACCGGGACGTCCGCCGAGGTGGGCGGCCCGCCGGGTCGGCGGACCGCTCACGCGGGACGGGTCAGGCGGCGAAGCGCTCCGCGACCTTGCCCCAGTCGACGACGTTCCAGAACGCCTCGAGGTACGCGGGGCGCTTGTTCTGGTACTTCAGGTAGTACGCGTGCTCCCAGACGTCGTTGCCCAGCAGCGGCGTCTTGCCCTCGGCCAGCGGCGTGTCCTGGTTCGGCGTGGAGATGATCTCCAGCCCGCCGTCGCCCTTGACGAGTCAGACCCAGCCGGAGCCGAAGCGCGCGACGCCGGCGTCCTGGAACTGCGTCTTGAACGCGTCGAAGGAGCCGAAGGCCTCGTCGATCGCGGAAGCCAGCTCACCGCTCGGAGTCTGGGCGCCGCCGCCCTGCAGCGACTCCCAGAACAGGGTGTGGTTGTAGTGGCCGCCGCCGTTGTTGCGGACCGGGCCCTGCTTGTCGGCCGGGAGCGCGCCGAGGTTGGCGACGATCTCCTCGATCGGCTTGTCGGCCCACTCGGTGCCCTCGACGGCGGCGTTGAGCTTGTCGACGTACGCCTGGTGGTGCTTGTCGTGATGGATCTCCATCGTCTGCGCGTCGATGTGCGGCTCGAGCGCGTCGAAGGCGTACGGGAGCGCGGGAACGGTGAACGCCATGAGGGGACTCCTCGGGATCGATCTGGAGTGGGCCGCCGGAGCGGCGCGTCGGGGAGGTCGGCGGCCGTGGGGACGACCGCCTTCCACTGGAAAAGGTAGTCCAGACTGTCTATATTTGTCAAACGGTGTCGGATCCCGGATCCACCCCCGCGTCGGTCTCCGCGTCCGGCGCTCGCCCGCGCACCACGCGCTCGGCGCTCGACGAGCTCTCGCCGACGCGACGGGCGCTGCTCGTGGCCCTGCGCAAGGACGGCGAGTCCGGTGCCGAGGCGCTCGCCGTGGCGCTCGACGTCACGCCGAGCGCGGTCCGCCAGCAGCTGCGCGCGCTCGTCGCCGCCGGGCTCGTCGAGCACCGCGACGAGCGCCCCGGCCCCGGCCGCCCCCGCCGGCGCTACCGGCTCGCGCCCGCGGCCGACGCGCTCTTCCCGAAGACCTACGGCGAGCTGACCGTCGAGCTGCTCGACTACGTCCGGGCCGAGGACCCCGAGATCGTCGGCCGGATCTTCGAGCGCCGCCGCCAGGGGCGCGTCGCGCGGGCCGGCGCGCGCCTCGAGGGCCTCGACTTCGACGCGCGGGTGGCGGAGCTGGCGCGGATCCTCGACGAGGACGGCTACCTCGCCGACTTCCAGCGCCAGGACGACGGCAGCTATCTGATCCGCGAGCACAACTGCGCGATCCTCGCCGTCGCCGGCGACCACGGGCACGCGTGCGCGAGCGAGATCAGCTTCCTTCGCGAGGCGCTGCCGGACGCCGAGATCCGGCGCAGCGCCCACATCCTCAGCGGCGCGCACGCCTGCGTCTACGAGCTGCGGCACGTCGAGGGCCACGCGCGGCAGCGGCCGTCGGAGGACGTGGGCCCCAGCGCGCTCCCGCCGCGACGCGCCTGAGCGCGCCGGCCGCGTCAGCTGACGAGCTCGGAGGCGAGCTCGTCGAAGACCGCGACGTAGTCGTCGATCGCCTCCTCGGTGTGCGTCACCGAGAGCGTCCACTCCTCCTCGCGGCCCGGCGTCATGAAGATGCCGCGGTTCATGTTGAAGAGCCAGGCGAGGTCGCTGAGCTCGGCGTCCTGGTTGGCCTTGAACGACGCGTAGTCGGTGATCGGCGTCGGCGAGAACGTCACGCAGCCCTTCGAGCCGACGCCGACCGCGTAGCCGGGCAGGCCGTACTTCTGCACGACCATGTCGCACGCCTGGACGATCCGGTCGTTCAGGGCGTCGAGGTGCGCGTAGGCGTCGGGCGTCATGACCTCGGTGAGGCTCGCCCGCGTCGCGGCGACGCCCAGCGGGTTCCCGTTGTAGGTGCCCACCTGGTAGACGGAGCCGTCCTTCACGACCGACATGACCTCCTCCGTGCCGCCGATCGCGCCCATTGGCAGGCCGCCGCCGAGCGCCTTGGCGAGGGTGACCATGTCCGGCGTGACGCCCCACTTCTCCGTCGCGCCGCCCGCCGCGATGCAGATCCCGGTCTTCACCTCGTCGAAGATCAGGACGATGCCGTGCTTCGCCGTGAGGTCGCGCACCGCCTGCAGGTAGCCGTCCTCGGGGAGGACGACGCCGAGGTTCATCATCGCCGCCTCCATGATCACGCAGGCGGGCTTGCGGTCCTCCGCGATGAGCTTCTCGATCCGCCGCTCCATCGCGCCGACGTCGTTGAAGGGCACCGCGACGGTCATGTCGACGGTCGCCTGCGGGATGCCGGCGCCGTAGGGCAGCGAGGCGAGGTCGTCCGGCTCGCCGATCTTGTCGTACTCGACACCGATCGAGACCATCACCGTGTCGTGGTGACCGTGGTAGGAGCCGAAGATCTTGACCACGTCGTCCCGGCCGGTGTGGCCGCGGGCGATCCGGATCGCGTCCATGGTCGCTTCCGAGCCCGAGTTCGTGTAGCGCCACTTGGGCAGACCCCAGCGTGCAGCGAGGTCGTCGCCGACTGCGATCGCATCCTCGGTCGGGGCGGC
>JALRCL010000274.1 GCA_023268575.1 Patulibacter sp. | reverse complement strand
GCCGTGGGAGCGGGTCCGGGCCGGCCTCGGCTACGCGCCGCAGGAGCGCACGGGCTTCGGCGGGATGTCGGTGCTCGAGAACCTGCGGGTGGTGCTCGAGGCCCGGCCGGGCGCGAAGCGCTCCGACGTCGACGAGGTGCTTGACCTCTTCCCGCGGCTCAAGCCGTTCCTCAAGCGGCCCGTCGCGTTCCTCTCCGGCGGGCAGCGCCAGCAGCTGGCGATCGCCCGCGCGCTGCTCACGAAGCCCCGGCTGCTGCTGCTCGACGAGCCGACCGAGGGCATCCAGCCGTCGATCGTCGCCGAGATCGAGGAGGCGATCCTCGCGCTGCGCGACCGCGACGGCATCGGGCTGCTCATCGCCGAGCAGTACGTCGAGATGGCGCTGCGGATGAGCGATCGCTACGTCGTGCTGGAGGCCGGGCACGTCGTGGCGGCCGGCGCGACCGCCGACATGGATCACGAGGCGGCGGGACGGCTGCTCGCCATCTGACGCGCCCGCTCGGGCGACGGGCGGGAGGCCGGCCCGGGAGGCGACGCGGGCCGGAGCGCCCAGCCGTCGGGGCGAGGCGTCCGCTGCCGGGGCGCGCTCTCGCGAGAGCACGCCCCGGCGCGGGGTCCGTCGGTGGCACGACTGGTCGTCGTCGATGGCCGGTCCGTGTCCACGACGGTACGCCGTCGGGCGGACGGCTCCGGAAGGCTCCGGGGGCGACGCCCGGGCGGCGGCCGCCCGGCCCGGCCGTCAGCGGCGGGGCAGCGGGCCGCTGCGGGTCGCGCGGGCCCCGGAGCCGGCGAGGACCCGTGCGCGCACGCCCCGGGCGAGCCGCCCGCGCACGACGAACCGTCCGCCCGCCGTCGTGCGGGCGCGCCCGATGGTCCGCCAGCCGCAGGTCGTCGCGCGCTGGAGCCGCACGCGCGTGCCCGACCGCCGGCCCGCGCGGCCGCGGACGACGACGCGGGGCCCGTCGCGGCGGACCGCCGCGAGCGTCACGCCGCTGCGCGGCACTCGTCCCGGGGCGCACGCGGCCGGCGCGAGCACGTCGGGCTCGAGCGCGCCGACCGCGGGCGACGGCGCGGCGGGTCGCCGCCCGTCGCCGATCCGCCAGAGCCCGCTGATCGAGCCCTGCCACCAGACGCCGCCGGTCGGGGCGGCGTTGCCGGCGAGCTGCAGCGCGTCGGAGAGCAGCGTCTGGCCGAGGTACGAGCCGGCGCCGCGCTGCCGCCCGGTGTCGGCGTCGAGCGCGACGAAGGCGTAGCCGTCCAGCGGGCTCGTCGTGGCGCCGGCGAGCGGCGTCGCACCGGTTCGCACGACCGTGTAGAGCAGCCCGTCCGGCAGCGAGAGCTTCGGCACCGCGGCGGAGCGGACGTCGCTCGTCCACGCCTCGTGGCAGCCGGAGCCGTCGGCGTCGAGGTCCACGCGGGTCATGCCGCCCGGGAAGACGCCCTCGCGCGCGCCGGGCACGAGCGGGCCGGCGTCGTCGGGGTACGCCGGGTACGGGTAGCCGTACGTGCTGGCCACGACGACGCTGCGCCCGCTGCCGATCGGGGAGTTCTCGCTGCCGCTGGCGTTCGCCGGCAGCACCGGGATCTCGCAGATCGGGAGCGGGGCCCGGGCGCGGCGCGAGGCGAGCGCGTCGAAGACGAGCAGCCGCGAGCGGGGCTGCGCGTTGTCGACGATCGCGAGGTACTCCGTCCCGTACCG
>JALRCL010000231.1 GCA_023268575.1 Patulibacter sp. | reverse complement strand
CCGACGAGGACCGCCACGGCGTCGTCGGCGGGCCCGAAGCGGAAGGCGGCCGCCGCATCCGCACCGTCGCGCTCGTCCGCGGAGCCCGGGCGACCGGTGAGCAGGTCGGAGAGGACCGCGAGGCCCCCGTCGGCCGCCGCGGCGCGCAAGGCGCCGACGGCCGCCCGCGGGGCCCCGGCGACGTCGACCGCGAACCCCGCGTGCCCGAGGCCGAGCGCCGCGTGGATCGCGGTGGCGTTCGTCTTGTCGGCGTACGCCGGGCTGCTCGTGGCCAGCCAGATGGCGTCGAGCCCGGCCGGATCGCCGGCCGCGCGCGCCGCCTCGACGCCCATCGTCGTGGCGTCCTCGTCGAAGCCGGCGACGAGGCGCCGGCCGGCGCCGCGGCCCTTCCCGGTGAGGGCGTCGCCGATCTCGGCGTGGTCCAGCCGGAAGCGCGGCACGTACGTGCCGTAGGAGCGGATGCCGGTCGTGGTCACCGGGCGGCCTGAGCGTCGCGACGATTGCACATGGTGTCCAGACGGAACGTAGCAGGAGCCGCCGATCTGGCCCGGAGCGCCCGTTCCGGCCCGTCGGACCGGTACGGTTGGCGCCATGCCGTCGGTCACGCGCAAGCGCCAGGGAAGTCGCGCCGATCGGCGCGAGGAGATCCGCAAGAAGCTCCTGGCGGTCATCGAGCACCTCCTCGAGGCGGGCGAGAGCTTCACGGAGATCAGCGTCGAGCGCATGGTCTCCGAGGCCGGCGTCTCCCGCTCCACGTTCTACGTGTACTTCGAGGACAAGGGCGACCTGCTCACCGCGTGGTTCGAGGAGATCCGCGCCGAGCTGACCGAGGCCGCCAAGGAGTGGTGGACGCTGGACGCCTCCGCCACCCGCGACGACGTCCAGCGCGTCCTCGACAACATCGTGCGCACGTACCAGCCGCACACGGTGCTCATGGCGGCCACGTACGACGCCGCGGCCTACGACGCGAACGTCCGCGAGCTCGTCACGGCGATGATGCGCAACAACGTCGCCGGCCTCCGCCGGCACATCGTGGCCGGCCAGAAGGGCGGCTTCGTCGCCGAGGGCCTGATCCCCACCCAGACCTCGGGCTGGCTCACGTGGATGGCCGAGCGCGGCTTCCACCAGCTCGTCCGCCGCGCCTCCCCCGCCGAGCTCGAGAAGCTCATCGAGGCGTACACGGACATCGTCTGGAACACGCTCTACGCGCCGGCCCGCCGGGGCTGATCCCCGCCCGGCCCCACCGGGCCGACCCGACGCAGCACCCGCCGCCGGCACCCGCCGCCGGCACCCGCCGCCGGCTCCCGCCGGCGGTTCGCGTCTCCGGGCCGCCGGACGGGAACGGCCGCGTGCCCGATTCGTCCCATCGACGGCCGACGCTGTTGTAGCCTGTACCCACTCCGTCCGGACAGTCTGTCCGAACAGTGCCGCCAGCTTCCCCGAGGAGGGCCCTCACCGTGACGCCATCGACCGCCACCGAGGTCGATCTCTCGACCATCGACATCCTCGACCCGAAGTGGTTCGAGGACGGCCCGCCGCACGAGCTCTTCGCCCGGATGCGCGAGGAGGCCCCGGTCCGGCGCAACGCGACGGCCGACCTCGGCGAGTTCTGGTCCCTCACCCGGGCCTCCGACATCGCGGCCGTGAGCAAGGACAGCGGCACGTTCTCCTCGTCGCAGGAGGGCGTCTTCACCGTCCGCGACCTCGTCGCGCCCCTCGAGCTGCAGCGGTCCGTCCTGCTGTACAAGGATCCGCCGGATCACACGAAGTACCGCAAGATCCTCCAGAGCGCCTTCGTCCCGGCAACGGTCAACAAGATGGAGGACGACGTCCGCGCGGTGGTCAACCGCGTCCTGGACGACGTGATCGAGCAGGGCGAGGCCGATGCGGTGGCCGACATCGCCGTGCGGATCCCCCTGATGGTGCTCGCCGAGCTCATGGGGCTGCCGGAGGAGGACGTCCCGCAGCTCTACGAGTGGACGAACCAGATCGAGGACTCGGCCAACACGTACGAGCCGGCCCAGGCCGTCGAGACGTTCATGGCGATGGCGGGCTACCTCCACGCGCAGGTCGAGCGGCAGATCGCGGAGGGCAACAGCGACTCGCTCGTCATGCGCCTGCGCAACGCCGAGGTCGAGGGCGAGAAGCTCGACGATCCCGAGATCATGCTGTTCTTCGCGCTGCTCGTCTTCGCGGGGAACGACACCACGCGCAACACGACGTCGTCGGGCCTGCAGGCCCTGCTCGAGCACCCCGAGCAGCTCGCGAAGATCCGCGAGAACCCGGAGCTGCTGCCGCAGGCGGTCGAGGAGCTGCTGCGCTGGACGTCGGTCGTGCAGTACTTCGTGCGCACCGCCACGACGGACGCCGAGATCGGCGGCGAGCAGATCGCTGCGGGCGACCGGCTCGTCATGTGGTACACCGCCGGCTCGCGCGACCCGGAGCGCTACGAGGACCCCGGCACGTTCGACATCGAGCGTCCCGAGCACGCCCACATGGCGTTCGGCGGCGGCGGGCGGCACTTCTGCCTCGGCGCCGGGCTCGCGCGGCTCGAGCTGCGGATCATCTTCGAGGAGATCCTCCGCCGCCTCGAGAACATCGAGCTCGCGGGCGAGCCGAGCCGTCGCGTCTCGCCGTGGGTCAACGCGCTGACGCATCTGCCGATCCGCTTCACGCCCGGCGCGAAGCAGGGCTGACGCACCGCGGCGCCCTACGCGCCGTGCTGCAGGACGGGCCGCCCTCGGGCGGCCCGTCGTCGTTTCGGCACCGCCGCGGCCCGGCGGTCGCCGCCACGATCTTGGCGCGACACCATCGATCAGGCGCGTTCGAATCTCCCCGAAGTACAGCGTGGCCGTCTACACTGACCGGACAGCATGTCCGGGCAATGTGACCGAGGCGTGGACCGGGGGATCCGAGCTACGCTACGAGACACTGCGTCCATTACGACGCGGTCGCGAGACCGAGGAGAGCACCGCATGGCCACCACCGCCCCGTCCAGCTCGTCCGCCGCCGAGGCGCTGGCGAACGTCCGCTCGCTCGCCGAGGCGTTCCAGGCCACGGTCGCCGCGCACGGCGATCAGGTCGCCCTCCGCACGCCGGACGACAGCGTCTCGCTCACCTACCGCCAGTACGCGGACCGGGTCGAGCGCATCGCCCGAGGGCTCCATGCACTCGGCGTGCGCCGCGGCGACACCGTCGGCATCCTGCTGACGAACCGCCCGGAGTTCCACCTCGTGGACACCGCCGCGCTGCACCTCGGCGCGACCCCGTTCTCGGCCTACAACACCCTCTCCGCCGAGCAGCTCGCCCACCTCTACGAGAACTCCGGCGCGACGGTCCTCGTCACCGAGCAGGCGTTCCTCGACCGCGCGAAGGCCGGAGCGGAGGGTCGCGAGACGCCCGCGACCTTCGTCGTCGTGGACGGCGAGGCGGAGGGCGCGATCACCCTGGACCAGCTCGAGGCCCAGGGCGACGCCGACCTCGACTTCGAGGCGACGTGGCGGGCCGTCGGCCCCGACGACGTCCTGACGCTCATCTACACCTCGGGCACGACCGGCCCGTCGAAGGGCGTCGAGCTGACCCACGCCAACATGCTGCACACGCTGCAGGCGATGGCGTCCGTCCTGTCGATCGAGCCGGGCGACACGATCACCTCGTACCTGCCCTCGGCCCACGCCGCCGATCGCTGGTCCTCGCACTACAACAACCTCGCGCTCGGCGTCCAGGTCACCCCGATCGCGGACATGAAGACGATCGCCGGCGTCCTGCCCGCGCTGCGTCCGACGCTCTGGGGCGGCGTGCCGCGCGTGCTCGAGAAGCTGAAGGCCGCGCTAGAGGCCGGCATCGCCGCCGAGCCCGACGAGCAGCGCCGGGCGGGCCTGCAGGGCGCGATCCAGATCGGGGTCGAGAAGGTCCGCCTCGAGCAGGCGGGCCAGCCGGTGCCCGAGGAGCTCGCCGCCAAGCACGCCGCGATGGACGAGGCGGTCCTGTCGAAGCTCCGGGCGAAGCTCGGCCTCGATCGCACGAAGTGGATCGTCGTCGGTGCGGCCCCGCTCTCGCAGGACGTGGCCGAGTTCTTCCTGGCGATCGGCCTGCCGATCACCGAGGGCTACGGCATGTCCGAGTCGACGGTCCTCATCGCCTCCGCGGCGCCCGAGGAGTTCCGGATCGGGCGCGTCGGCAAGCCGATCCCCGGCGTCGACGTGCAGATCGCCGACGACGGCGAGCTGCTCGTCCGGGGCCCGGTCGTCATGAAGGGCTACCGCGGCCAGCCCGAGAAGACCGCGGAGGCCGTCGACGGCGACGGCTGGCTCGCCACCGGCGACATCGCGAAGCTCGACGAGCAGGGCTACCTCGCGATCGTCGACCGCAAGAAGGAGATCATCATCAACGCCGCCGGCAAGAACATGTCGCCGGCGAACATCGAGCAGGTCGTCAAGGCCGCCAGCCCGCTGATCGGCCAGGTCGCGGTCATCGGCGACGGCCGGCGGTACAACGTCGCGCTGCTCGTCCTGGATCCCGACATCGCCGCGGTCCACGCGCAGAAGCACGGGCTGGAGCCGACGGTCGCCGCCGTCGCCGCCGACCCGGGCGTGCAGGCCCACATCGCCCAGGCGATCGAGCAGGCCAACGAGCGCCTCGCGCGCGTCGAGCAGATCAAGAAGTTCGAGCTCCTGACGGACGAGTGGCTGCCGGGCGGCGAGGAGCTCACCCCGACGATGAAGCTCAAGCGCAAGCCGATCGACGCGAAGTACGCCGCGACGATCGACGGCCTCTACGCCGAGTAGCGCCCGGGGGTGACATCAAAGGCCGGGTTCCACACCGGTACCTCCGCCGGGGCCCAGCGCAGGCTCTGGCCGGCCAGAGCCATACCCCGCAGCTCCTCTGGCGCACGTTCCTCCACCGGAATGGCGCCGCCATCGGCA
>JALRCL010000190.1 GCA_023268575.1 Patulibacter sp. | reverse complement strand
AGCAATATCGTTGAACTCAACAACGCGAGTTGTTTGATCCAACGCAACAGGTGCGCCGATATTTCCCTCGCGGGCCACTGTGTTTCCAGCAGAATCCAAGGTTGCAAAGGTTTCATCTACTGAACCGTGATAGCAACGATCAATCACAACAATCTTTGAACGCCCTGTGATCATGCGGCTATAGCGAATGACGTGGCGGTTAGCGTCAGTTGCTGACACTGTAAATTGCCACAGCGGCAAACCAAAGCGTGCCGCTAACTCTGCCGACACAATTGCAGCATCATGGAACCGTGGCTACACGTGGTCGGTCTCCATCCGCGAGAAGAACGCGATCATCGGGACGCTCTTCAACCCGGAACGGTCGTTCTACCCCCTCATCCCCGCCCAAGGAGGCGCCACCGGAGCCTCGGACGGGGCGAGTCCGTTCCAGCGGGGCGTCAACGTCGGGTCGGGTGCGTTCACGTCGAGCTCGCGCGACGCCGCCGTCACGGTGTCTGGTGGCGAGGACCTGGAGCTTGGCCGCCGTTACCGGAGCACCGACGCCGCCGACCGGGCGTTCGGCGCCGGCTGGGCCTCCATGCTCGACATGAAGGTCACCACACCCACCGGAGCCGTGGGGCCGGTCGTCCAGCTCGCCGACGGGACGGTTGCCGCGTTCGCGCTGAATCCCAACGGTCAGTACGTCCCGGCGCCGACCGACATCGGGCTCTCCCTGAAGAAGTCCGGCTCGACCTGGGTGTTCACCGACCGAGGTGGACAGAAGTACGGTCTGGACGCGAACGGCCTGTTGTCGCTGACCACGGTCTCCGGCATCACCCTGACGGCGACCCGGGACAGCTCGTACCGCGTGACCGGCATCAAGGACGCGACGTCCGGACGATCCCTCGTGCTCACCTGGTCCGGCAAGCACGTCGTCTCCGTCACGGCGTCCCCGGCTCCGGCCGGGGTGCGCGCGGTGTGGACGTACGCCTACACCGGGACGACGTTGACCAAGGCGTGCGTCCCTGGAACGGGGGACGGTGACCGGTGCACGACCTACGTCCACGGCACCACGAGCTGGCCCACGGGGATCACCAAGATCGTCGAACCCTCCGGGAAGACGCGGAGCGGGGTCGCCTACGACTCCCGCGGTCTGGCGACGGCCGTCACCGACGGGGCGGGGAGCGCCTGGACGTTCTCGCGCACCGCGACGGGCACCGGCACCACGGTCGCCGTCGCTGCGCCGGAGGGCCGGGCCTACCGCTACACGGTGAACAAGGCCGGGGAGCTGACCGAGTACGTCGATGCCCGCGGCGGTGCGCAGCAGTGGACCTACGACCGCGCCGGACGTCTCGGCAAGTACAAGGACGCCGACGGGTACGAGATCAGCATCGGCTACGACTACCTCACGGGTCAGCTCGACACCCGTGTCCTGACGGGCCCCGGATTCACCTACGAGCTGGCCTGCTACACGTACTACGGGGGTACCGGCGCGAACGCCGGCAAGCTGCGCTCGATCCAGGGTCTCCTGGGCCGCTGCGGGTTCGGGTCCTCGCCCGGCGACGACTACCAGGGGTACGTCTACGACTCGAAGGGGCGGCTCAGCGCGACGACGCTCGGGAATCCTGACGTCGCCAGCACGCCGCGGACCGTCTACACCTACACCGCCGGCACCGAGACGGCTCCGGGAGGAGGGACCCAGCCGGCCGGTCTGCTCTCCGCAACCACCGACGCCGACG
>JALRCL010000181.1 GCA_023268575.1 Patulibacter sp. | reverse complement strand
GGTGCTCCGTGCCGTCGCCGTCGGTCATGACGATCGCCTTGACGGCGTCGGAGCTCCCGGAGACCGGGATCCCGCCGTCGGTCTCGAACCACAGCCGCTCGTTGACGCGCGTGATCGACCCGAGCTGGACGCTGAAGCCGCGGCCCGCCATGCCGTAGCCGCCGATGCCCTGGCCCTGCAGCGTCCACGGCAGCAGCGCCGAGCGCTCGAAGCTGTTGTAGGTCAGGCGGAAGACCGTGTCGAGCCCGACGCCGGGGTTCGACACCGGGGTGACCGACCACGTCGTGCCGCCCGTCCCGAGGTTGGCGCGCAGGGTGCTCCCGGCCCCCGTCGCCGTCGTGTCGTAGGTCATCCAGTCCTCGTAGCCGAGCCCTCCGGAGACCTGCCGACCGATGTTCGTCCCACCCGGCTGCGCGCCCTCCTCCTGCACGACGTTCACGTCGAACGTCGTCGACGCCGTGTGCTCCGGCGCGTTGGCAGTGACCTGATCCACGACCGTCACCTCGACGCGGTGCTGGCCGGTCGAGAGCTTCGACGCGTCGATCTTCAGAGTGTGGGTCGTCGCGCAGGAGTCTCGCGTGCAGGGCGGCTGCGTGACGCTCACGGGCCGGCCGTCGATCTTCACGCTGTAGCTCTTGACGCCGGACGTGTTGTCGGCGGCCGCGACGTCGATCGTGCGCTGCGCGGTGGTGTCCGTGGAAGGCGCGGCCGGGCGGACCGTGACGTCCGGCTTGGCCGCCTGGACCGTCGGGCGATCCTTGTCGATGCGCAGCGTCCAGTCCTGCTGGCGCATGAAGCCGTTGGCGTCGAACACCACGCCCCAGTAGTCCCGCTTGCCCACGGGGACGTTGGTGAGGCCGATCTCCGTCTTGTGCTTGGCCAGGGTGTTCGAGTAGGTGCCGCCGACGGCTCCCTCGGTGTCCCACGGGCAGGGATCCCAGACCGCGGCCGAGCACGCGACGTTCGCGGTCTCGACGAACTGGCCGTTGCTCTTGTCCCGGATCGAGAACGCGTAGACGCCCCAGCCGGTGTCGGTCCCGCGAACGGGCAGCTTCTCGCTGGGGTCCTTCCAGTCCGTGTCGTAGGCCGCGCTCGCCCAGTACGGGCTGTCGCCGTCGCTGGCGAGGATCCCGAACCACCCCAGTCGCGCGTAGCCCTGGTAGCCGGACTGGCTCGTGCTGAGCTTGATCATCCGGATCGTCCCGGCGTTGCCCGGCACGCCGCTGGCGACCGACGAGCCGTTCACGAAGTTCGTGGCGAACTCGAAGTAGCGGTTGGACAGCCTGCTCTGGGTGCTGTACGCGCCGCTCTTGACGACCATGTCGCCGCGGTCGCGGTACTTCTGGCTGCTGAGCCAATCACCGCCGCCGCCCTCGTACGGCGTCCCGTTGGGGTTCAGGAGACCCATCGCGAACATCGGCTCGTTCGCACCGGAGAACGCCACGTCGGGATAGCGACCGTAGTTCAGCTTGTAGGCGTTGAACTGGTAGACGAAGCCCCCGGTGGAGCTCAACGTCGACGGACCGGTCGGCTGCGCCTGCCCGGGGATCGTGAACGCCGCCTGTCCGTACAGCGGGTAGCCGCTCCCCTGGTTGGCGAGGATGTGCAGCCC
>JALRCL010000148.1 GCA_023268575.1 Patulibacter sp. | reverse complement strand
CCGACCCGCACCCCGCTGCTCGACGGGATCCTGGCCCAGAGCGACGACGCGGATCGCGTGATCGCGGCGATGACGCGGGCGGTGCCGATGAAGCGGCTCGGAGAGCCGGGGGAGGTCGCGGCGGCCGTCGGCTTCCTCGCGTCCGACGCGGCCGGCTTCGTGACCGGCCAGACGCTGTCGGTCAGCGGCGGCCTGACGATGGCCTGACGGCCGCCGCGACCGTCACCGCTCGCGGGCGGAGCGGGTGACGAACGCGCGGACGGCCGCCCGCCCGTCGTCGCTGTCGAACAGCGCCAGCAGCTCGTCGAGCTCGGTCCGCATGCCGGTCGCGGGGTCCGCGCGCACGCAGCGGCCGATCGCCCGCGTGGCCGCCCCCCGCTGGCCGGCGATCTCGCGCGCGAGCGCCGCGGCCCCGGCGTCCGCGTCGTCGGCGATCCGGTCGGCGAGCCCGATCCGGTGGGCCTCCTCGCCGCCGACGGTCCGCCCCGTCAGGAGCAGGTCCGAGGCGCTCGAGGCGCCGATCAGCCGGGGCAGTCGCTGCGTCCCACCGGCGCCGGGCAGGAGGCCGAGGCGGACCTCCGGGAGCCCGAGGCCGGCGCCGGGTGCGACGACGCGCATGGTGCAGGCGAGGGCGAGCTCCAGGCCGCCGCCGAGCGCGAGTCCGCCGACGGCGGCGATCGTGGGCTGGGGCAGCGCCTCGAGCGCGTCGAGGGTCCCGCGCAACTCGGCGAGGTAGGCCGCGAAGCCGCCCCGGTCCAGCGTCGCCATGAGCTTCAGATCGGCGCCGGCGGCGAAGAACCGGGGAAGGGCCGAGCGCACGACGACGACGTCGGCCCGCTCGAGCGCGGGCGCCGCCAGGACGGTGGCGAGCGCGTCGAGCACCGCGACCGTCAGGGCGTTGGCCGGCGGGGCGTCGAGGACGATCGTCGCGACCCCGGCGTCGGCCTCCAGGCGGACGACCGGTGCGCTCATGCGACGACCGGGACCCGCGGCCCGGCGCCGGTCAGGTCGAGGGTCCCGGCGAGCCGCGACCGATGGGCGGCGGCCGAGCCGAAGAGTCCCTTGGCGGTGTGGGCCCGCTTGAGGAGCAGGTGCAGGTCGTGCTCCCACGTGAAGCCGATCGCGCCGTGCAGCGCGAGCGCCCGGTCGGCGACGGCCGCGGCCGCCGGCACCGCGTGCGCCTTGGCCATCGACGCCGCGGCTGCGGCGTCGGACGCTCCCACCTCGACCGCCCACGCCGCGTAGGAGACGAGCGATCGCGACGTCTCGACGTCCACGAGCATGTCGGCCGCGGCGTGCTTGACGGCCTGGAACGCGCCGATCACGACGCCGAACTGCTCCCGCTGGCCGACGTACGCGACGGTCATCTCGAGCATGCGCCGCGCCGCGCCGATCGCCTCGGCCGCGACGAGCACCGCGCCGAGCGAGAGGAGGTCGGCCGCGGCGACCGGCCCGAGGTCCTCGCCGTCGCAGGACGCGAGCGCCAGGTCGCCGATCGAGCGACCGGGATCGAGCAGGGCCCGCGGAGCGATCGTCGCGTCGCCGGTGGTGACGTCGACCGCCCGCAGGTGGTCCTGGACGAGGACGAGCACCACCTCGGCCTCCGGGAGTCCGAGGACGTTCGGCGTCTCGACGGCGTCGCCGCCCGTCGGCTCGAGCACGCCCGTCGCGGCGTCGAGCGCCGGGACGACGCACCGCTCGCCCGCCGCGAGCGAGCGCAGCAGGGCGCCGCCGCCCGCGCTGCCGGCGAGCAGGCGCCCCGCCAGGGCCGAGGCCAGCACGCGCGAGGAGGGCGCGGCCGCCGCACCGAGCTCCTCGGCGAGGAGGGCCTGCTCGACGACGCCGCCGCCTTGGCCGCCGTCGGCCTCGTCGATCCCGATCCCCGGCCAGCCCTGATCGGTCGCCACCCGCGCGGTCGCGGCCTCGCCCCGGCCGGCATCCAGCGCCTCGCGCAGAACCGGCAGCGGCAGCTCGCGCGCGAGCCCGTCCCGGACCGCGTCGCGCAGCATCTCTTGCTCGTCGGTCATCGCGAATCTCATGCGCCGATAGTAAACCGTGACTAACATCGCTGCTAGGGTCCGGACCATGGACTTCGGTGACGACCCGACGGAGGCGGCGTTCCGCGCCGAGGTGCGCGAGTGGATCGCGGGAGCGGTCGCACGGCTGCCCGGCGCCGAGCCGGTCGAGCTCGTGGGCCGGCTCGCGTACTGGCGCGCCTGGCAGGCCCAGGTGCACGCCGCGGGGTACGCGGGCCTCTCCTGGCCGGCCGCGTACGGCGGTCGCGGCGCGGGCGTCATGGAGCGCGCGATCTGGATCGAGGAGGCCGACCGCGCCGGCGCGCCCGACCCGCTCAACGCCATCGGGGAGGGCTTCGCCGGGCCGACGATCATCGAGTTCGGCAGCGA
>JALRCL010000555.1 GCA_023268575.1 Patulibacter sp. | reverse complement strand
GAGTACGAGCGCAACGGCGAGCGTTACCAGTTCCTCCGCTGGGGTCAGACGGCCTTCAGCGACTTCAAGGTCGTCCCGCCGGGAACCGGTATCGTCCACCAGGTCAACATCGAGCACCTCGCCCGAGTCGTGATGGCTCGCGGCGGGCAGGCCTATCCCGACACGGTCGTGGGCACGGACTCGCATACCACGATGGTCAACGGCCTCGGCGTGCTCGGCTGGGGCGTCGGCGGCATCGAGGCCGAGGCCGCGATGCTCGGCCAGCCGATCCCGATGCTCATCCCGAACGTCATCGGCTTCAAGCTCGTCGGCGAGCTGCCGGAGGGCGCCACGGCGACCGACCTCGTCCTCACGGTCACCGAGCTCCTGCGCCAGACCGGCGTCGTCGGCAAGTTCGTCGAGTTCTTCGGCGAGGGCGTCACGCGCCTGCCGCTGGCCGACCGCGCGACGATCGGCAACATGAGCCCGGAGTTCGGCTCGACCGCGGCGATCTTCCCGATCGACGCCGAGACGATCCGCTACCTCGGCTTCACCGGCCGCCCGAAGGAGCAGCTCGAGCTCGTCGAGGCGTACGCGAAGGCCCAGGGCCTCTGGCACGACCCGGAGGAGGAGCCGACGTTCAGCCAGATCGTCGAGCTCGACCTCTCGACGGTCGTCCCGTCGATCTCGGGCCCGAAGCGCCCGCAGGACCGGATCTCGCTGTCGGAGGCGAAGGTCGAGTTCCGCGAGGCGCTCGGCAACTACGTGACGACCGACGACGAGGGCGGCGCGGGCGACGACCGCCAGCCGGGCGTCGCGCCGCACGGCGCCACGGGCGAGAGCTACGTCGACGAGGGCTCGTCGCTGAGCTTCCCGGCGTCCGACCCGCCCGGCGCCCAGGTGCCCGGCAACGGCCACGGCAACGACGGTGGCGAGCCGCAGCGCGAGCACGACCACTCGAACGTCGCCACGCGCCCGTCGACGCGCGTCGAGGTCGAGCTGGACGGCGAGACGTTCGAACTCGATCACGGGCACGTCGTGATCGCCGCGATCACGTCCTGGACTTCGAAAGTTTGGGAGCCGGGCGCTTCGAGGTAGACGACCTTGGTGTTGGGCTGGATCAGCTTCTCGATGCCAGCGCCGATCATCGGATCGAAATAGGTCGTCTCGACGCCGAAGCCTTTGAGCGTGGTGTTGGCAAACCGCCGAGCGGGGCCGTAGGCATTGTCGGTGATCAGCATGTGATCGCCGGTCTTCAGGAAGCCCACGATGGCGCCAGTGACGGCAGCGAGGCCGGACTGGACGGCAATCGACCGATGCGCGCCTTCGATGGCGGCGACGGCGTCCTCGAGCGCCTTCTGCGTCGGCGTGCCGTTGCGACCATAGCCGTAACCTTCGAACGGAATCCGGTTCTCGAACTTGTCGAGCGTCGGCGAAAGGATCGTCGAGGCGTGATAGACGGGCGGATTGACGATGCCGAAGTTGTTGTCGGGATCGCGGCCGGCGACGGCCAAAACGGTGTCGGGGCGGGTATAAGTTTTCTTCGAGGTCATGTCCTCGACTATGGCACAGGCCTTACTTCGGCGGCCACCGATAGATGTCCGGCCACAGTGCGCGGGGATCCTGCAGCTCCTTGTTTTCGCGGCGCAACACGCGAAACCCGGCCTTGCAGTAAGTGTCGAGCGCACGGGGATGGTCGAGTGTGTTGGTGTTGAGCGTGAGCCGACTCGATCCACGTCCCAAGCCGCGCTCGATTGCCCGATCGAGCAGCCAGGGGCCGACGCGGCGGCCAATGTAGGGAAGCGTGAGGCCGAAGAAATCGATCTCGTCCCCGCCCAGTTCGA
>JALRCL010000003.1 GCA_023268575.1 Patulibacter sp. | reverse complement strand
CGTCGGCTCCCCGTCCCGGCTGTGGTTCGTTGCGCCGCTCCCGTCCCGGCTGCGGTTCGTCTCGTCGGCTCCCCGTCTCGTCTGCGGTTCGCCTTGTCTGCGGTTCGCGTCCGTTCCCCGTGCCGTCCGCGGCCCGTCTCGTCTGCTGTTCGTGCCGTCTCCGGTTCGTCGCGTCCGCTCCCCGTCTCGTCTGTGGCTCGGCAGGCCCGGGCGACGCCACGGAGGTGCCGATCGTGCCGCGGGCCGATCCGTCGAACGGCGCAAGCGACGGCGGGTCTCTCTCGCCGTCGCCGTCTGCCGCGCGAGCGACGAGTCCCCCGCTCGGCCCAAGCGCGCCGCGCCGCGCCCGCGCTGGCCGGCGGGGCGCGGTGTCGCACCGGGCGGCGTCGACCCCCGCCGAGTCGGAACCCGCGATGGCCAGGTCGCGCAGCGGCGCAGCGGGAACCTCCTCCTCGGTTGCCTGGTGCCGCGTGGGGGAGGAGGTTCCGTCTCGGCACGACCGAGAACCTCCTCCGCGAAGGACCGGCCGCCGCCGGGGAGGAGCTTCGCGCTACCAACCGTGGGGCGGTGGTGCCGCGCGCCGGCGCGACCTAGAGCCTCCTCCGCGAAGGACCGGCCGCCGACGACGGGAGCTTCGCGCTCCCCAGCCGTGGGGCGGTGGTGCCGCGCCGGCACCAGCGAGAACCCCCTCCGCGAGGGCGGGTCGGAGCGCAGCGGTCAGTGCGTCGTGGCGCGCCCCAGGACGAGGCCGAGCTCGGCGGCGAGCGCGAGCGGCTGATCCCGCAGCCGGGTGGAGCCGACGCGGACGACGACGAACCCCATCGCGGTGAGGCGGCTGCTGCGCCGGCGGTCGTGCTCCGCGCGGGTCGTGACCACGTCGTGGAAGCCGCGGCTGTCGAGCTCGACGACGACCGCGCGGTCGCGCCAGAGCGCGTCGACCGTGAACTCGAGCACGCGAACGTTCGCCTCGTAGGGCGGCAGGCCCGTGCGGGTCCAGAAGCGGCGGAACAGCCGCTCGAGCTCCGAGCGCGTCGCGCCGCGGTGCCGGTCCAGGAGGGTGCGCAGGGCGGGTGCTCCGGGCGTACCGGCGGAACGGGCGAGCGCGGCCGCGATGCGGCGCGGCGACGTCCGACGCGCGACGAGGGCCTGGTCGAGCGCGGCCTCCAGCTCCCGCGCGGACACGCGCCGCGCGAGGTCGAGCAGGGTCCGTTCGGCGCTCGTCGCGCGGAGGCCGTCGACGGACGTGGCGTCCTCGCGCGCGAGCCGGGCGACGCGCCGCAGCGCGATGCCCTTCCGGGCCTTGCGCCCCGCGGAGGACACGAGCACCTCGACGGGCGCCGCCGGAGCGGGTCCGAAGCCGAGGTGCCAGGCCGCCCAGCGGCCGGCGAGGGCGGCGTCGCCCCCGACGGCCAGCAGCGCGGCCCGAGCGCGCGTCCGCGCGCCGGCCGGCCCGGGCGCGACCTGGACCACCCCGCGGTGGAGGCGACGGAATCGGCCGCTGCGCACGGCGTGCCGGACGGCGGCGTCGCTCCACCCGGCCTCCCGCAACTGGGCGAGGGTCGCAACGCCGTCCTGGGCGCCGGCCAGCCTGCTGAGCGCTCGTTCGCGATCGACGGCGGACACGCGTCGATCCTCTCCACGCCGGTGCGGCGATGGAGCGGCGGCGCGTGCCAGCTTCGTGCCGGAGCCGTACCGACGCGGCGTGGCGCAGGACCGGCTGGGCGACCGGAACCTCCTCCGCGTTCGGAAGTGCCCGGACGGTGGGGAGGTTCGAGTCGCTGGGCAGCGCGAACCACCTCGGCGCGTCCGGGCACGACGCCGCGGAGGAGCTTCCGAACACCGAGCAGCGCGCCGGGGTGCCGCCGGGGCCGTCCGTAGCCTCGAAGGCCGATGGCTCGCGTCGCCACCGCCCACGTCTGCTCCGCCTGCGGGCATCAGAGCCCCCGCTGGCTGGGGCAGTGCCCCGGCTGCGGCGAATGGGGCACGTTGAACGAGGAGCGGGTCGAGCGCGGCGGGAGCGGGGGCGGGGCGTCCCGACGCGGCGGCGGGGCCGCGCGTGGTCCGGGGGCGGCCGGTCGCGGCGCGCCCGCGGGCCGGCCGACGCGGCTCGGCGACGTGACGACCTCGCGCGTGCCGCGCCTGCAGACCGGGCTCGCCGAGGTCGACCGGGTGCTCGGCGGCGGGCTCGTGCCGGGCTCGCTCGTGTTGCTCGGTGGCTCGCCGGGCATCGGCAAGTCGACGCTGCTGAACATGGTCCTCGGGCGGCTCGCCGGCGCGGGACGGCGCACGCTCTACGTCTCCGGCGAGGAGTCGGCGTCGCAGGTCCGCCTGCGCGCCGAGCGGCTCGCGGGGATCCCCGGGGCCCTCGACGTCCCGATCCTCGCCGAGACCGACCTGGACACGGTGCTGTCGACCCTCGAGCAGGAGCGCCCCGACGTCTGCGTCATCGACTCCGTCCAGACGCTCCACGACGCCGAGCTCTCCGGCGCGCCGGGGTCGGTCGGGCAGGTCCGCGAGGTCGCGTCGCGCCTCATGGGGGTCGCGAAGCGGCTCGATATCGCGACGGTCCTCGTCGGGCACGTGACGAAGGAGGGTGCGCTCGCCGGCCCGCGGGTCCTCGAGCACCTCGTGGACTGCGTGCTGCAGTTCGAGGGCGAGCGCGAGCGGACGTACCGCACCCTGCGGGCGCAGAAGAACCGCTTCGGCTCGACGAACGAGGCGGGCGTGTTCGAGATGCACGGCAGCGGCCTCGTCGAGGTCCTCGATCCGTCGGCGCGGTTCGTCGGCGAGGCGACGCGGGCGCCGGGCTCGGTCGTCCTGTGCGCGATGGAGGGCTCGCGGCCGCTGCTCGTCGAGGTCCAGGCGCTCGTGTCGCCCAGCGAGCTCGTGCCGCCGCGACGGGTCTGCAACGGCATCGACCGCAACCGGCTCGCGCTCGTGCTCGCGGTGCTCGGGCGTCACGCCGGTCTGTCGACGAGCACGAGCGACGTCTTCGTGAACGTCGTCGGGGGCATCCGCGTCGACGAGCCCGGGGCCGACCTCGCGGTGGCGCTCGCCGTCGCGTCTGCGGCTCGCGGCGTCGTACCGGACCTCGGGGGCTCCGGGACCCGTCGAGGCTCCGACCTCGGCGGCTCCGCCTCCCGCGGCGGACCGGACCTCGACGGCGCCGGCGCTCCTGACGCAGCGGACTTCGGGGGGCGCGGCACCCGCGGCGGACCGGCCTCGGGGGACGGCGCCGCGTCCGCGCCACCCGTCGCGTGCTTCGGCGAGGTCGGCCTCACCGGCGAGCTGCGCGGCGTCGCCCACGGGGACCGCCGGCTGGGCGAGGCGCGGAAGTTCGGGCTGGCCCCCGTCGTCTCGCCGGAGCGCTGCCCGACCCTGCGCGACGCCCTGCGGACGGCCCTCCCGCGGCGCCAGCAGGGCGGTGGCCGGAGCGGTCCCGGTCGAGAATCGCCCGTCCCTGCTTGACTTTTCGGCTCCGACGTGCCCGCTTACGATGTAAACCGGGGACTCAAGTCGCCTTAAAGGGATTGCTACAATCGTTGCGATGGCGCGGAGTCCCGGGGAAGAGCTCCAAGAGCTCGAAGGTCGTCAGGAGCCCCGGCTGGTGAAGGCGCTCGAGATGATCGCGCCCGGGACGGCGCTCCGGGAGGGCATCGACTCGATCCTCAACGCGCACACCGGTGGCCTGCTGGCGATCGGCGAGCCGGAGGAGATCTCGCACCTCTGCTCGGGCGGCATCCGCCTGGACATCGACTACACGCCGGCGTTCCTCTACCAGCTGGCGAAGATGGACGGCGCGATCACGCTGAACGCCAACGCCACGAAGATCGCGATGGCGAACGTCCAGCTCGTGCCGGACCCGACGATCCTCACGCAGGAGACCGGCACGCGCCACCGCACGGCCGAGCGCGTCAGCAAGCAGACCTCGGCGCTCGTGATCGCCATCTCGCAGCGGCGCGAGGTCGTGTCGCTCTACGTCGACGGCGCCCGGTACCAGCTGGATCAGATCCCGGTCGTGCTCGCGAAGGCCAACCAGGCCCTCGCGACGCTCGACAAGTACCGCACCCGCCTCGACCAGGTCTCCACGCGCCTCACGGCGCTCGAGTTCGAGGGCGGCGCCTCGCTGCACGACGTGCTCACCGTGCTGCAGCGCGCCGAGCTCGTGTCGCGGATGGCGGTCGAGATCGAGCGCTACATCGTCGAGCTCGGCACGGACGGCCGCCTCATCGAGATGCAGCTCGAGGAGACGACGGTCGGGACCGCCGGCGAGAAGGCCGCGCTCGTGCGCGACTACGCCACGGATCCGGGCGAGGAGGCGGTCGCCGAGGCGCTGGACCTCCTCCCGCGCCTGCCGCACCCGGACCTCCTCGACTTCGGGCGGCTCGCGGAGCTGCTCGGATACAACCGCAAGCTCAACACGCTGGACTACCCGGTGAGCCCTCGCGGCCACCGGGTGCTGGGGCGCATCCCGCGCCTGCCCAAGCTCGTCGTGCAGCAGATCATCGACCGGTTCGGTGGCCTGGACGAGCTGCTCGTCGGAACGGACACCGAGCTGGAATCGGTGCCCGGTGTCGGCGAGATCCGTGCGAAGGACATCCGCGAGGGCCTTCGTCGCCTGCAAGAGATCAACCTCGTCGACCGCTTCCTGCAGACGTGACGCCTCCAGCGTCCCGCGTCTGCCGGAACCGACCGGCGCGCCGCGCATAGCGGCGAGCCCGCCCAGGAGGACGCATGCCCGAGACCACCAACGACGACGACCTGTTCGAGACCACCCCCAGTGGGGAGTGCGACTTCCAGGTCGGTGACAACGTCGTCTACCCGCACCACGGTGCGGGAGTCGTCAAGGCCCGCGCGCCCCGCAAGGTGCTCGGCGAGGAGCGGGAGTACCTGAAGATCCGCATCCTCCACAACGACATGACGGTCCACGTCCCGTGCGACCAGGCCACCCAGGTCGGGCTGCGCCGCGTGATCAACGAGGAGACGATGGCGAAGGTCCTCGCCGTCCTCGGCGGTCCGTGCACGGAGATGCCGAAGAACTGGAACCGGCGCTTCAAGCACAACCGCGAGAAGATCAAGACCGGCGACATCCACGAGCTCGCCGAGGTCGTGCGCAACCTCGCCGTCCGCGAGAACGAGAAGGGCCTCTCGACCGGCGAGAAGCAGATGTTCACCCGCGCCAAGAAGGTCCTGGCGTCGGAGCTCATGTACGCGCTGGAGAAGTCCGAGGAGGAGGCCGAGGCCTACCTCGACGAGCTCCTGGGCACGAGCCCCGACCCGCGGGTCGTGGCCGAGGACGACGAGGACGTCGTCGAGGACGAGGAGCTCGCGCTCCAGGACTGAGCGGGCCCTCGGGTCCGCCCGTCGCCCGGCGACGATGGCCGTCGCGATCGTCGTCGCCGCCGGACGTGGCACCCGGCTCGGGCACGAGCGCCCCAAGGCGCTCGTGCCGCTCGCCGGCCGCCCGCTGCTCGCCTGGTCGCTCGAGGCGCTCCTCGCCGTCCCGGACCTGCGCCGCGTCGTCGTGGCGCTGCCGGCCGGGGAGGCGCTGCCCGCCGATCCCGCCGACTGGGGCCTGGCGCCCGGCGCGTTCGCGTCGCTCGGGGCCGCCGACGAGCCCCGCGTGGTCGCGGTCCCCGGCGGTCGCGAGCGCTCCCACTCCGTCCGCGCGGCGCTGGCGGCCACCGGCGACGGCCCCGGCGACGAGCCGGTGGTGGTCCAGGACGGCGCCCGCCCGCTCACCACGCCCGCGCTCGTCGAGGCGTGCCTCGCCGGCGTCCGTGCCAGCGCCGACGCCGCGATCGCCGCGGCCGCCGTCACCGACACCGTGAAGCAGGCGCACCCGGACCGGGCCGGCGCCGGGCTCGCG
>JALRCL010000914.1 GCA_023268575.1 Patulibacter sp. | reverse complement strand
CCCGCAGCGAGGTCTCGCAGCTGCTGCCGGGCCGTCGCCTCCAGCGCCCGATCGGTCAACGGCTCCGCCGCCGGGAACGCCTCCTTGGCCGCCGCGATCGCCGCCTGCACGTTCTGCACCGTCAAATGCGCAACGAACTCGCCGCGCGCCGACCGCGTCCACGTCGGAGCACGCTGACCCTGCGCGTGAGCGTCCGCCACGACCCTCCGCCGCACACTCTCGCGACGGCACGGCCCGGTGCACGTATCCGCCGCCCACGCGTGCCCGTCGTACTCGGCCCTCGACGATGGGTTGCCAGCGGTGAACGCATACCGCGACGACGTGAACGGATCCGACGCCAACGCGAGATCACCAAGCGGATCCTCGAACCGATCCTGCTGCAAGAACAACCCCGTGGCCGGGTTGTACGCCCGCGCCTGCATGTCGTAGATGCCGGTCTGCTGATCGGCGTAGAACCCCTGGAACTGGAACGGATTGCCGCGCGCATCGCTCGAGAGCTGACTGTCGGGCTTCACCGACGCCCCATACGGATCGGTGTCGTACCGGTCGCTGCCGGTCGCGTTGCCCGTCGTGGGCTTCTGCAGACCGACCACCGACCCCTGAGCGTCCGTCTCGTACGAGCGCCACACCCCAGTCGCCGTCGAGGACGCCTGCGAACGCTGCCCCAGCCGCTCACCAGCCGCCGTGTACTCGTAGGTCTTGATCTTCCCGTCGTTGGCCTCACGCGTGAGCTGCTCGGTCAACCCGAGATAGCTCGAGTCGTGCACCGCCTCGCCCGCCGCCGTGGCTTGCGAGCACGCCGCACGAGCCTTCTGGAACGCCGAGACCTCCTCCTCCGTCTCCCCCGGGCCCTGCGACGTCTGAAGCCCCGTGATCCGCCGATCACGGCGATCCAGACCGTCGTAGCAGAGCGCCTGATTGTCCTGCAGCGTTCCCGGGCTGTTCCCGGTGCGGTCATCGCCGTGATCACGCTTGCGCAACGCCACGAGCCGCTCGAACGTGTCGTAGGTGTGCTGCGCCTCCGTACGCCACTCATCGCCGGCCTGGATCGTCCCCGGGCAGGTCTGGTCCTTCTGGGTCTTGCGGATCTGGATCGTCTGCGACCCGAACGCGGAATAGCCGAAGCAGTCGGTCTGATGCTTGGGCTGCGGCAGCGAACCGCCCGGCGGCGTCAGCGTGCTCGACGGCACGGTGATGCTCGTCGTCGAGCGGTGCAGACGATCACCGCGGTACTCGTTCGTGGTCACGGTCTGCGTCGTGATGACGCCGTAGTCCCCGCTCCCGTTGTCGCCCGGGTCATCGACCTCGATCGTGCGCTTGATCCAGCGCTGCCGACCGGAGCCATCGGGCCGACGATCGATCGCCTGCGGATCCGAACCATCGTCGACGTAGTCGATCCGCTCCCCCGGATCCCCGGGCGTCTTCGCCGGATCGCTCAGCGTGCCGTCGGCGTTGACCCTCTTGCGCGTCCAGCTCGTGAGCTGATCTCGCGCGTTGTACGCGTTCTGACCCCGATCATCCTGCAACCGATTGCCATTGGCGTCGTAGGCATAGGCCACCCGACGCGCGCCGCTCTGATCCGCCGGCGTGGTACGCCGTGCCGACATCAGACCCGTCGGATCGTAGAAGCGCTCCTCCAGCGTCCGGCGTCCCTGTTGATCAGCGATCGCGGGCTTGCGCATCTCACGCGGCGCGCCGGACGGCCAGTACCGCAGGTCCGTGACCCGCGCCGGCTCGGCGCTATCGGCGTTCGCCTCGCCAGGCTTGGCGACGCGCACCGTGACGCTCGTGTTGCGATCCAGCTCGTCGTATCCGTAGCTCGTCCGGGTCCCGCCGAAGAACGCCGCGGTCTCCAGGGACGGGGCGCTCTCGTCCAGCCGGCCGTCGGTCTTCACCGAGGCGATGCGGTTCGGCGTCTGGTTGACGTAGTCGTAGACCGAGTCCTTGCCGCTGTTCCAGGACTCGTCGATCTTCAGCGGTCGACTCGCCTTGTCGCGCAGGACGTCGGTCTGCCGCGGCCCCAGCGGGTTCGTCGGGTCGTCCGGGTCGGCGTCGA
>JALRCL010000881.1 GCA_023268575.1 Patulibacter sp. | reverse complement strand
GACCTCATGACGGTCGTCGGCGCCGACACCCTCGCCGTGCATCACCGGATCCTCACCGCCCACGAGGCCCTGGAGACGGCCCAGCGGGCGGCGCTCGTCGTCGATCGGGTCTGCGTGCCCGACGAGCCGGCCGAGCGGGTGCACGGCCTGCTGCGCACGCTGCTGGCGCTGCTGGACGCGGCCCCCGATCGGGGCGGGGAGGGCCTGGCCCTCGCGTTCGAGCTGAAGCTCCTCTACGCGCTCGGGCTGCAGCCGGTGCTCACCGCCTGCGCCGGCTGCGGCCGGGAGGACGGCCTGGCCGGCTTCGACCCCGTCGCCGGCGGCCTGGTCTGCTCGGCGTGTCGCCAGGGCGCGCCGCCGATCGGCGCAGCCGCGGCGGCGTTCATGCTCGAGGCGCTCGGGCGTCCGCTCGCCGAGGCGCCGGCGCTGGAGGGCCGGGCGGCGGCCGAGGTCGAGCGAGCGCTCACCGGCCTGGCCGCGGAGCACCTCGGCGTCGATCTTCGGCGGCGCGGCTGAGGGGGCGGCCGGACACGAGCGGCACGATCGCCTCGCGGTCGTCCAGCGCGCCGTCGGACGGTCCGGTGGCGGGGATACGATGGCGCGCCTGATGGCAGCCACCACGTGGGTCCAGGACTTCGCCGACGGCCGCCGCGAGCAGCGCGAGCTGCTGGGCGGCAAGGGCGCGAACGTCGCGGAGATGACGCGGATCCTCGGGCCCGACAAGGTCCCGGCCGGGTTCACCATCACGACCGAGGCGTGCGTCGCGTACATGCGCGGCGAGCGCGCGCTGCCCGACGGCCTGGAGGAGCAGGTCTCCGCGGCGCTCGCGCGGCTGGAGGAGCGCGCCGGCCGGCGACTCGGCGACCCGCAGGACCCGCTGCTCGTGTCGGTGCGCTCGGGCGCCCGCGAGTCGATGCCCGGGATGCTCGACACGGTCCTGAACCTCGGCCTGACCGACGCGTCGGTCGAGGGCCTCGCGGCGCGCACGTCCAACCCCCGCTTCGCGTGGGACTCCTATCGGCGCTTCGTGCAGATGTACGGCAACGTCGTGAAGGGCGTGCCGGGGGAGGCGATCGAGGAGGAGATCGCGCGCCTGAAGCGCGAGCAGGGCGTCGTCCTGGACACGGAGCTCGACGTCGCCGCGCTGCAGGAGCTCGTGGCGCGCTTCAAGGCGCTCTACGAGCGCACGACCGGCGGGGCCTTCCCCCAGGATCCGCAGGAGCAGCTCGCCGGCGCGATCCGCGCGGTGTTCGACTCGTGGACCGGCGATCGCGCCGTCCAGTACCGCCGGATCAACCGCATCCCCGACGACTGGGGCACGGCGGTGAACGTCCAGCAGATGGTGTTCGGCAACAAGGGCGACACGTCGTGCTCGGGCGTCGCGTTCAGCCGCGACGAGGTCACGGGCGAGCCGTCGCCGTCGGGGGATTTCCTCGTCAACGCGCAGGGCGAGGACGTCGTCTCCGGCGTGCGCAACACGCAGGACCTCGCCGAGATGGGCCAGGTCATGCCCGAGGCCCACGCCGAGCTGCTGGAGATCCTGCGGACCCTCGAGCGCCACTACGGCGACATGCAGGACACGGAGTTCACCGTCGAGGAGGGGCGTCTGTACATGCTGCAGACGCGCAACGCCAAGCGCCCGGCTCAGGCCGCGGTGCGGTTCGCCGTCGACGCGGTCGACGAGGGCCTGCTCGAGCGCTCCCAGGCGCTCCTGACCCTCGACGCGGAGGCCCTCGAGACGCTGCTGCACCCGACCTTCGACCGGTCCGCGGACTACCGCGTCCTGGGCACCGGGGTCAACGCGTCGCCGGGCGCGGCGAAGGGCGCCGCGGTCTTCACGGCGGAGGAGGCCGTGGCGGCGGCCGAGCGGGGGGAGAAGGTCATCCTCGTGCGGCCGTTCACCGAGGCCGACGACGTGGCCGGCTTCCACGCCGCGCAGGGCATCCTCACGAGCGAGGGCGGCAAGGCGAGCCACGCCGCGCTCGTGGCCCGCGGCATGGGCAAGCCGTGCGTCTGCGGGGCGACCGACCTGCAGGTCGACCTGGCCGGGCACGTCGCCCGGATCGGCGACGTCCTCATCCGCGAGGGCGACCTCGTCGCGATCAACGGCACGACCGGCGAGATCACGACGGACGACGTCCCGCTCGTGGAGCCCTCGCAGGATCCCGCGATGGCGGGCGTGCTGGAGCGCTTCGAGACGGTGCTCGGCTGGGCCGACGAGCTGCGCGTCCTCGGCGTGCGGACGAACGCCGACACGCCGGAGGACGCGGCGAAGGCCCGTGAGCTCGGTGCCGAGGGCATCGGCCTCTGCCGCACCGAGCACATGTTCATGGAGGCCGATCGCCAGCCGAAGATGCGGCGCATGATCATGGCCGGCGACGAGGCCGAGCGGCGCGCCGCGCTGGAGGAGCTGCGTCCGCTGCAGCAGGCCGACTTCGAGGGCCTCTTCGAGGCGATGGCCGGGCAGCCCGTCACGATCCGGCTGCTCGACCCGCCGCTGCACGAGTTCCTGCCGAAGAAGGAGGAGGTCGGCGAGGAGCTCCACGAGGCCTACGCCGCCAAGCGCTACCACCGCGTCGGCGTCCTGGCCGACGTGCTCGAGCGGATCGAGACGCTGTCGGAGGCCAACCCGATGCTCGGCACGCGCGGCGTCCGGCTCGGGCTGCTCTACCCGGAGATCTTCGAGATGCAGGCCGAGGCGATCTTCGCCGCCGCCGTCGCCGTCCGGTCGCGGACCGGCAGCGCCCCGAAGCTCGAGGTCATGATCCCGCTGGTGGGGTACGAGCGCGAGCTCGAGCTCATGCGCGGCTTCGTCGTCGCGGTCGCCGACCGCCACGGGCTGACGATCGGCGAGGACTACCTCGTCGGGACGATGATCGAGCTGCCGCGGGCGTGCTTCCTCGCCGACGCGATCGCCGACCACGCCGACTTCTTCAGCTTCGGCACGAACGACCTGACCCAGACCGGTCTGGGCTTCAGCCGCGACGACATCGAGGGCAAGATCCTCGCGCGGTACATCGAGTTCAAGGTCCTCGACCGCTCGCCGTTCGAGACGATCGATACGCCCGGCGTCGGGCAGATGCTGCGGATGGGCGCCTGGCTCGGGCGCAAGACGAAGCAGGACCTGAAGCTCGGCGTCTGCGGCGAGCACGGGGGAGACCCCGACTCGATCGCGTTCTTCCACGACTCCGGGATCGACTACGTCTCCTGCTCGCCGTTCCGCGTGCCGATCGCGCGCGTCGCCGCCGCGCAGGCGGCGATCCGGATCCCGCTCGGCGACCGCGCCGCCGTCGTGACGGACTGAGCCGATTCGCGGCGCCGCCCGTTCCGGAGCCGCGCGATCGCGCGTGGGGCGACGGGCCGCGCGCGGATCCGTGCGGGCCTGGTGCGACAATCGGACCGTGGCCCCGGCGATCACGGCACTCGGCGACCCGCACGCCCGTCGGCGGGCGTTCGAGGAGGACTTCCTGCAGCCCGCGGCGGCCCGCACGTGGCCTCCGCGGCGCGCCGTCGAGGAGCCGGAGTGCCCGCTGCGCACGCCGCTGCAGCGCGACCGCGACCGGATCGTCCACAGCAAGGCGTTCCGGCGGCTGAAGCACAAGACGCAGGTCTTCCTCGCCCCCGAGGGCGACCACTACCGGACGCGGCTGACCCACACCCTCGAGGTCACCGGCATCGCCCGCACCGTGGCGCGCGCCCTCGAGCTCAACGAGGACCTCGTCGAGGCGATCGCGCTCGGGCACGACCTCGGTCACGCGCCCTTCGGCCACGTCGGCGAGGAGGCGCTGGACCGCCTCCTGCAGCCGCACGGTCGCCACTTCCGCCACTGGGAGCACTCCGTCCGGATCGTCACGACGCTCGAGGACCCGCCGAGCGCGGTGCGCGAGGCCGGCGGGGCGGGGCTGAACCTCTGCGCCGACGTCCTGGACGGGATCGGCGGTCATTCCGGGCGCTCGCCGATCCCGCGCACGCTCGAGGGCCGGATCGTCCGGGTCGTCGACCGGATCGGCTACCTCAACCACGACATCGACGACGCGATCCGCGCGGGCGTCCTGCGCGAGCGCGACCTGCCCGCGGGGCCGATCGGGGTCCTCGGCGCGACCGCGTCGCGGCGGATCGACCACCTCGTCCAGGATCTCGTGCGGACCTCGCGCGAGGCCGGCGACATCCGCCAGGGCGAGGAGGCGGGCGCGGCGATGGACGACCTGCGCACGTGGATGTTCGAGCACGTGTACCTCGCGGCCCCCGCCCAGGCCGAGCACCGGCGGGCGCAGGGGCTGATCGCGGCGCTCTTCGAGCACCACGTCGAGCGCGGGGGACGCGAGGACGCGCGACCGGAGCCCCTCCCGCTGGCCGGGGCGGGGTGGGACGCCTTCCACGTGCAGCAGGCCGTCGACGCCGGTGCCGACCCGCTGCAGCGCGCCACCGACTGGGTCGCCGGCATGACCGACCGCTACGCGCTGCGCGCGTTCACCGAGCTCGTCGTGCCGCGCGTGCACGCCCGCTGACGGGCCGGGACGGCTGTCGGTGGCGCGCTACGCGAAGGAGGACATCGACCGCATCCGCGACGCGGTCGACTTCGTGGCGCTCGTCGAGGGGCGCACGGAGCTGCGGCGGTCGGGCGTGGGGCGCATGGTCGGGCTCTGCCCCTTCCACGACGAGCGCACGCCGTCCTTCTCGGTGAACGTCGACGACAAGCTCTTCCACTGCTTCGGCTGCGGCGAGGGCGGCGACCTCTTCCGCTTCGTCGAGCTGACGGAGAACGTCGACTTCCCGGAGGCCGTCGAGCTGCTCGCCGATCGGGCCGGGATCCAGCTGCGGACGGAGGACGAGGACCCCCAGGCCGCCGCCCGCCGCAAGCAGGAGGCACGGCTGCTGGAGCTCCTGGACCGCACGTGCCGCTACTACGAGCGGCAGCTCTGGTCGGCCGCCGAGGCGGGCGGCGCCCGCGCGGAGCTGCAGCGGCGCGGGCTGGACCCCGACCTCCTGCGCGAGTTCCGGGTCGGGTACGCCCCGAGCGCCTTCGAGCGGGTCCTGACGGCGTCGCGGCACGCCGGGTACCGCCCCGAGGAGCTGCTCGCCGCGGGGCTCGTGCAGCGCAGTCGCGACCGCCGGGATCGCATCTACGACCGGTTCCGCCGGCGGATCACCTTCCCGCTCGCGGACCGGCGCGGGCGGATCCTCGGCTTCGGGGCGCGCGCGCTGGGCGCCGACCAGAAGCCGAAGTACGTCAACTCGGCCGACGGCCCCGTCTACCACAAGGGCCAGCACCTGTTCGCGGCGCACCTGGCGCGCAAGCACGCGGCGCGCGTGGGGGAGGTCATCCTCTGCGAGGGCTACACCGACGTCATCGCGCTGCACCAGGCCGGGCGGCGCAACGCCGTCGGCCTCATGGGCACCGCCCTGACCCCCGACCAGGTCGGCGAGCTGCGTCGGATGGCCTCGGTCCTCGTGCTCGCGCTCGACGCCGACGCGGCGGGGCGCAAGGCGATGCTGAAGGCCGCCGAGCTCGCCGCCGGCAGTGGCCTGGAGCTGCAGGTGGCGATGCTGCCCGACGGGATGGACCCCGCGGACATGCTCGTCAAGCGCGGAGCGGCCGCGCTGGACCAGGCGTTCGGGCGGACGATCTCGATCGGGCGCTTCCGTGTCGGTCAGGCGCTCGAGGAGGCGGACCTGCAGACGGCGGAGGGCAAGGACCGGGCGATCGCCGACCTGCGGCCGATCTTCGCGACGATCGATCCCGGCGTCCTGCGGATGGAGCTCGTCCAGGACGTCGCCCGGCGCCTGCGCCTGGACCCGACGGTGCTCGGGCCGCTGCTGGACGGCCCCGGCGGCCCGCCTGCGCGGCGCGCACCGGAGCCGGCGGGGGACCCGACCGCGGCGGTCGCCGGCGCCGGGAGCGGCGCCGCCACGCGTTCCGGTGGCCAGGGCGCCGGGAGCCCGAGCCGTCCGGCCGGCGCCTGGGAGCCGGCCGCCTCGCAGCGTCCGTCCGGGCCGGCGAGCAGCGAGGACCCCGCGGAGGCGGAGCTGCGCTTCCTCGCGTCCTGCCGGGCGGCCGGCACGGAGGCGGCGTCGTTGCTCGGCGACGACCGGCTCGCCGAGCTCTTCGCCCACGAGCCGCACCGGCAGGCCGCGGTCGCGCTGCGCGAGTGGCTGCGGGCGGGAACGCCCCCGCCGACGGACGACCCGCTGCTGGCGGGGGTGCTGCGCCGGCTCGTCGCGCTCGCCGAGCAGGTCGAGCACCCGTCGGTCGCCCGTGCGGAGCTCGACGGGCTGCAGCTGGAGTTCGCCGCGGTCTCCCGGCGGCTGCCGCGCGCCGGGGCCGAGACGCCCGCGCTGCAGGTCCGCCGCCAGGCCCTGCGCGCACGGATCGAGGCGCTCGTCGGCACGCTCGCGCGCACGGCCCGCAAGGGCTAGCGCCTCGCACAGTCGGTCGCGCGCCGCCGCTGCACGGACCCTCGTGGTGCCGCCGCCGCCCGACGCAGCCGTGCCGGCCCGCGGTCGTCGCGGCGGAGCCGGTCAGGCGGCGGCGTCGGAGGCGGCCGGGGCAGGGGAGCCCCGGCGCAGGCCGACGACGCCCCAGGCGACGAGGCTCGCCGACGCCAGCAGCGCGAGGATCAGGCCCCAGCCGACCTGCACGTCGAAGAGGCCACCGCCCACGCCGCTGACGTCGACCGCGTCGATGATCGTGATCGCCAGCGAGACGACCGCGAGGCCGAGCGCGATCCGCGGGAACCGGCGCGCGACGATCAGTCCGCCGACGAGGAGGGCGATGACGAGCGTGAGCACGCCGTCGCCGTCGAGCCCGTTCTTCGTGAACGGCCCGGCCGTCGCCCAGGGGGTCACGCTGCCCAGCAGCAGGAGCGCGGCGGAGCCGAGCCCCCACTGGCCGCGGCGGTCGGAGAGGATCGATGGTCCGTCGTTGCCCATGACGGGCGACGGTGCCACCGGTGAGCCCGCCGGGCATCGGGGACCTCCCCAGCCGCGAGTCGGCCCCGGAGGACCCACCGGGCGGATCGGTCCTGGAACGAGAAAACCGCCCTCGGAGGGGCGGTTCAGGCTCCGGGGGTGGGACTCGAACCCACAACCCTTCGATTAACAGTCGAATGCTCTGCCATTGAGCTACCCCGGAACGCGGAGGGCATGGTACGGGATCGCGGCGTCGCTCGGCGTGCGGTGCGCGGATGATCGAGCGGTGCCCCGCAGCGGCGCGGACACGGCGCTCAGCGGCCGGCTGCGGCGAGCTCCTCGACGAGCTCGCAGGCGCGGCGCTCCGGGTCCGCCGCGGCGATCCAGGCGGCGATCTCGCCGGCACGATCGGCGAAGCCCGGGTCCCGCAGCACGCGGTCCACGGCGGTGCGCAGCACACGGCCGCCGACGAGTCGCTGAGGGATCCGAAGTCCGGCGCCCGACCAGTCCAGGCGCGCGGCGTTCTCGTGCATGTCGCCGCCCGCGGGGACGGCGATCACGGGCTTGCCGTAGCTCAGCGCCCGCACGAGCGTGCCGTGCCCGGCGTGGCAGACGACGGCGTCGGCGAGCGGCATCGCCTGGCTGTAGGAGATCCACGGGACGAGCCGGGCGTTGGCGGGCGGCTCGATCCGGCCGAGGCGAGCGGTCGCCGCGGCGCTCGTGCGGTTCTCGGCGGCGAGCACCCGCACGGGGGCGTCGGCGAGCCCGTCGAGGGCGGCGCGCAGGAGCCGGCCGTCGGGGTCCTGGGAGGTCGACGGCGCGACGAGCACGAGCGGTCCGTCGCCCGGCGGCGGCTCGACCGGCTCGCTCGCGGTCTCCCAGACGAGCGGGCCGACGAGGTGCGTGGCCGGGAACGGGTCGCGGCGCGGGTAGTCGAGCTGGGGGACGCTCGCCACGATCGCCAGCCGGCGGCTGATGCCGCCGTGGACGTGGTCCAGCGGCGGCAGGCCGACGCGGGCACGCGTCTCGTTGAGCTCGCGCCGTCCGGCCTCCAGCGACCGGGCGACGAGGTGGTTCGGCGCGCGCCAGGCGAGGCGGCTGAGGAGCCCGCCCGGCTGCCCGCCCGACGAGTACGGCGGCCAGCCCGGCTCGCCCCGCGGGTCGACGTGGGGGATGAGCGTCGCCACCGGCACGTCGCAGAGCTCGGCGGCGAGGGCGGGGCCGAGGGTGAGGATGTCGGCGACCGCAGCGTGCGGGTCGACCTCCCGCACGAGCGGCACGGTGTCCGCCGCCGCCCGCGCGACCGCCTCGTAGGGCTTCAGCGGCTCCTGCCCGAGCTGCGGGAAGACCCGGTACTCCGGCGCGGGGGCGAAGCGCATGCCCGCGCCCTCGACGTCGGGGCGCCACCGCTCCCAGGTCTGCACGCACACCTCGTGGCCCCGGCGCGCCAGCGCGGCGCCGAGGGCCATGATCGGGAACGCGTGCCCGGGATCGCCGAACGCGCCGAGCAGGATCCGGCGCGGCGCCGGCACGCGGCCGGCGCGCTGCGGGTCCGCGATCAGATCGCGTCGCGGGCGGCCGCGAGCTCGCGCAGCTGCGCGATGCGGCCGTCCTTGGTCGGCGTGGTCGGGGTGACGATGAGCGTGTCGACGTCGGCGGCGGCGAACGCGCGCAGCCGCTCCGTGACGTGCTCGCGCGTGCCGAAGAGCGAGACGGCGTCGATGAGCTCCGGCGGCACGGCGCCCATCGCCTCGAGCTTCTTGCCGTCCAGGAACAGGTCCTGGATCTCCTTCGCCGCGTCGCCGAAGCCGTAGCGCGTGACCGCGGCGTTGTAGAAGTTCTTCTCCCGGGAGCCCATCCCGCCGACGTAGAGCGCGATGAAGCCGCGGAGGATCCCCTCGGCCGCGCCGTCGGGATCCGGGCCGATGTGGACGCTCAGCGACGGGCAGACGGCGACGTCCTCGCGCTTGCGGCCGGCCTGCTCGATGCCCTTCCAGAGCGGTGCGAGCGCCACGTCGGCGTGCTCGGGGGAGAACATCATCGGCAGCAGGCCGTCGGCGATCTCGCCGACGAGCTCGGTGTTCTTCGGGCCGATCGCGGCGATGTAGATCGGGATCCGCTCCTGGACCGGACCGATCGTGAGCTTCAGCGCCTTGCCGGGGCCGTCGGGCAGCGGCAGGTCGATCGTCTCGCCGTGGTATTCGAGCCGCTCGCGGCGCAGCGCCTGGCGCACCACGTCGACGTACTCGCGGGTGCGCAGCAGCTGCTTGCCGAACCGCTGGCCGTGCCAGCCCTCGGCGACCTGCGGCCCCGAGGTGCCCAGGCCGAGGATGAACCGTCCGCCCGAGAGGTTGTCGAGCGTCGCGGCGGTCATCGCCGTCATCGCGGCCGACCGCGCGGGCATCTGGAAGATCGCCGAGCCGACCTTGATCGTCGAGGTCTGGGCCGCGATCCAGCCGAGCACCGTCGCGGCGTCCGAGCCGTAGGCCTCCGCGGCCCAGACGGACTCGAAGCCGAGGCGCTCGGCCTCCTGGACGATCTCGAGCTGGTCCTCGCTGGTGAGGCCGAGGCCCCAGTAGCCGAGCTGCACGCCGAGCTTCATCTGCAATCTCCCGTTCACCAGCAGGTGTGCGCTTGTGGTGGGCGACGGTGGCCCCTACGTTCCCGGGAGCCGCCGTGCCCGCCGGGCACTCTACGTCAGCGCACCTGAGATGACTGCCCTCCGCCGCCCTTCCCGCTCCACCGCGATCGCCGAGCTGCGTCGCACGATCGACTGCCTGCCGTCGCACACGAAGCGCGCGATGCTCGAAGGCGTCCGTCGCGACACGATCATCGTCGGCGCGTACACCGACCGCGACGGGGGCGTCTGCCCGATGCTCGCCGCGCACCGCCGTGGTGGCCGCACGAGCTTCCTCGCCTTCGCGCGGACGTGGGACCGCTTCACGAACGCCCCGTCGCGCGGCTCCCGCAAGGCGACCGAGCGGGAGCTGCGGATCCTCGCGCACCACCTCGAGGCGAGCCTCGAGGCCGCTGACGAGACCGCCGCCGACGTGTCGCTCTCCGCCGTCGTGGCCGAGCACCGTGCGCTGCGCCGGCGCAGCGCCCGGGTGGCCGACGGCGTCCCGTCCCTGGCCGACGCGATCGCCGAGCACCGCGCGTCCCAGGGCCGCACGGCACTGGACCAGGAGCACGTCGTCGAGGAGCTCGAGCCGATCGAGGAGCACGTCGTGGAGCCGGTTCGCCTCGCCGAGCCCGTCGCGCGCAAGTCCCGGCGGCTCCCGGAGTGGCTGCACCCGCTCGGCTCGATCGAGGACTACGAGCGCGCGCTGGAGCAGGTCGACCGGCAGCGCGTCCGGCTCGGTCTCGTCGGCGACACCGCCGGCCCCGCGCACGAGCGCGAGACCGCGCCGACCACCCGCTGAGCGTCCCGTCCCGCTCGCTGCGCCGTAGGATCGGGGCGTCGCCACCCTCGACGCTCGATGCCCGGTCCGCTCCAGTTCCTCCAGTTCGCCCGCAGCGCCCAGAGCCGCCTCGCGCAGGCCCGTGAGCTCGAGCGGCGTTGGAGCACCCTCGACGAGGACGAGCGGCGCGACGCGCAGGTCGAGCTGGACCGCCTGCGTGCCGCCGGCGCTGCGGTGCGGGAGCGGATCACCGCCGGCCCGACCGGCTTCGCCCGCGAGATGCGCGCCGCGTACCACGGCGTGGAGGCCGAGCCCGTGCCCGAGCCGCCGTCGCTGCGGGAGCTCGCGCGCGAGCTCACCGGCGCGATCGGCGCACTGAACGCGAAGCTGCGCGCGGCCGAGGAGCGCCGCGCGTCCTCGCCCGAGCGCCGCTGACCGGTCCCCGACCCGTCGGCAGGACCGGTGGCATGGGCCGACCGGGACTCGAACCCGGATCGGACGGATTATGAGTCCGCGGCTCTCACCATTGAGCTACCGGCCCGTACCGAAGGGCAAGGTAGCGGACGCGGTTGCCGGGACCAACGCGGACGGCGTCGCGGGCGACCCGCTGCGAAAGCCAGGAAGGAGATCGGGAAGCGGCGAGGAACACATCAGCGCCCATGAAGCGCACGGCCTCCTCCTCAACGACAGCACTCGCGCCGATCGTCGATCATCAGACGCTCACCGAGTACATCCAGTCGCGGTTCGACGAGTTCTCGCGCTCGCAGAAGGACGTGGCGCAGTACATCGTCGACCACCTCGACGAGGTGGCGTTCCAGACCGCCGAGGAGCTCGCGCGCCGCGCGAACACCTCCAGCTCGACGGTCGTCCGGTTCAGCCAGGCGCTCGGGTTCCACGGCTTCCCGGACCTGCAGGAGCAGGCGCGCGAGGAGTACCGCCGCCGCGTCGAGGCGCGCGGGACCGGCGCGACGGGGAGCGAGCCGCTCTTCGGCCTGGACCAGAGCCCAGGGGAGGCGACGATCGCCGCCGACCACCAGGCCGTCGAGGAGACCGCCCGGCGGCTCTCCCGCAGCGTGCTGGACCAGGCGGTCGCCGAGATCGGCAAGGCCGACCGCGTGATCATCGTCGCGGCCGACCAGGTCGCCTACTTCGGCACCTACCTGCGCCACCTCCTGATGCTGCTCGGCATCCAGACCGACATCGTGGCCAGCCACGCGCAGGAGGCGCGGGCGCGTCTGGCGCGGCTCGACGAGAACGCCGTGCTCATCGGCATCACCGCCGGCCGCGCGCACCCGCTCGTCGTCCGTTCCCTGCAGCTGGCCCGCCACCGTCGCGCCCGGACGATCGCGATCACCGACGCGACGCTCTCCGACGCCGCGCAGCTCGCGCACCTGTCGCTCTTCTACTCCTCCAACAGCCCGGCGTTCGTCCGTTCGCACGTCGCGCTGCTCTCGCTGCTGCAGGCGCTCGCGCAGGGCGTCTACGCCAACGACGGCAGCCGCGCGGACCGGATCCGTGCGTACCGGCTGAAGTAGCGCCGGCCGCGTTCCGCCCGACGAGCCCCGCCCGGGGCTCGTCGGCGTTGCGGGGCGGGGCGGTCCACCCGGCGTCCAGTGGCCCGGCGGCGGCCCGGTCCACGCCGGCGGCCGGCTCTAGACTCGGTCGCCTGATGCGTGACGAATCGACCCCGCGGGTGAAGACCGGCCTGGCGGAGATGCTCCGCGGCGGCGTGATCATGGACGTCGTCGACCCCGAGCAGGCGAAGATCGCCGAGCAGGCGGGCGCGTCGGCGGTGATGGCGCTGGAGCGGGTCCCGTCCGACATCCGTCGCGACGGCGGCGTGGCCCGGATGAGCGATCCGGAGATGATCCGGGGCATCCAGGAGGCCGTGAGCATCCCGGTCATGGCCAAGGCGCGGATCGGGCACTTCGTCGAGGCGCAGGTGCTGCAGGCGCTCGAGGTCGACTACATCGACGAGTCCGAGGTCCTGACCCCGGCCGACGAGGCCAACCACATCGACAAGTGGGCGTTCGACGTCCCGTTCGTGTGCGGTGCGACGAACCTCGGCGAGGCGCTGCGGCGGATCGGCGAGGGCGCGGCGATGATCCGCTCCAAGGGCGAGGCGGGGACCGGCGACGTCGTCGAGGCCGTGCGCCACATCCGCGGCATCCGCGGCGAGATCAAGCGCCTCGGGACCCTCGACGCCGGCGAGCTCATGACCGCCGCCAAGAACCTGCAGGCGCCGTTCGAGCTCGTGCAGTGGGTCGCCCGCGAGGGGCGCCTCCCGGTGCCCCTCTTCTCCGCCGGCGGCATCGCGACGCCCGCCGACGCGGCGCTCATGATGCAGCTCGGCGCGGAGTCGGTCTTCGTCGGCTCCGGGATCTTCAAGTCCTCGGACCCCGAGCGCCGCGCGCGGGCCGTCGTCGCCGCGACGACGCACTTCGAGGATCCCGCGCGGATCGCC
>JALRCL010000868.1 GCA_023268575.1 Patulibacter sp. | reverse complement strand
CGGCCGTCGGCGCGGAGCGCACGACGGTGCCGAGGTCCTCGCACGCGCTGAGGACCATGAACGCCCGGACGCTGGCCATCGTGACCTGCTCGTCGAGCGTCGCGACGACCCGCAGCAGGACGCGGCCGCCGGTGGACCGGGGCTCGCCTCCGGCGGCGTCGCCGGCCGACGCCGGATCGCTGACCGCCGGCGCCCGCTCCCCGTCGGGCCTCGTGCCGCCGGCGTCGGCCGCGTCGGCCTCCGGGACGGCGGCGGCCCGCAGCATCGCGATCAGCGGATCGGGGTCCAGCCGCTCCTCGCCGTCGCGCTCGATCTCGTCGACGGTCCGCTCGATCGCGTCGAGGCAGGCGAGCAGCGCGTCGACGAGGCGCCGCCCGACGGGTCCGCCACCGGCGCCCTTCAGGGGCTCCATGACGTCCTCCATCGCGTGCGTGAGCGCTGCGGTCCGGGCGAAGCCCATCGTCGCGCTCATGCCCTTCATCGAGTGCGCGACCCGGAAGATCTCGTCGAGCGTCTCGCCCGCGTCGCCCTCGCCGCGCTCGAGCGCGACGATCGCGAGGTTCAGCTCCTGGAGGTGCTCCCGCGCCTCGGCGAGGAACATCGGGAGGTACTCGGTGGCGTCCATCTCAGGCCTCGCGGCGGTAGACGAAGGGGCCGTCGCCGACCAGGCCGATCGCCGCGGGGCTCGCGACGCGCTCGGTCGGTCCGACGACGAGGAAGCCGCCGGGGCGCAGGCTCTCGGCGAGGCGCGCGTGGACCTCGTCGCGATCCGGTGGCGTGAAGTAGATGACCGTGTTGCGGCAGAGCACGAGGTCGTGCGCGGCCGTCGCGATCCGCCCGGCCAACAGGTCGCCCTCGGCGAAGCGGACGCCGCGCTTCAGCGCGTCGCTCGCGCGCCAGCCGTCGGCCGTCGGCTCGAAATGGCGCTGGAGCGCGTCCTTCGGCGCCGGTCCGACCATCGCCTGCTGGAACGCGCCCTGGCGCGCGGCGTCGAGGACCCGCCGGTCGATGTCGGTCCCGAGCACCTCGACGCGCACGCCGGGACCGGCCGCGTCGCGGATCACCGCGGCGGCCGTGTAGGCCTCGGCGCCGATCGAGCAGCCGGCGCTCCAGACCTTGATCGAGCGCGCACCGCGCGGGCTGCTCTCCAGCAGCCGCGGGACGAGGTCGCCGGCGATGCGGCGCCACTGGTCGGGGCTGCGCCAGAGCGACGAGACGTTGATCGTGATCCGGTCCAGGAACGCGTCGAGCTCGGCGCGGTCGCTGCGCAGGACCTCGAGGTAGCGCTCGAGGCTGTGGACGCCGGAGCGCGCGGCGTGGGTCCGGATCCGGCGCTCCATCTGCGCGCGCTTGTAGCGGCGCAGGTCGATCGGGCAGAGCCGGGCGACGCCGGCGCAGAACGCCTCGTAGTCGTCGGGGGCCGCCGCGCGGGCGGTGGGCGCCCGGGCGGCGACGGGCGTCGCGCCCGCCGTTGGGCGACGCGTGTCCAGCGAGCTCATGCGGCGACCTCCTGTCGCGCTCCGGCGAGCTCGTCGGCGGCGGCGCCGGCGAGCTCCTCGATCGGGAGCGCCCGCGCGGCGAGGCCCCCCTCGACGACCGCGCGCGGCATCCCGTAGACGGCGCAGGTCGACTCGTGCTCCGCCCAGATCGTCCCGCGTGCGCGGCGGACGTCCTGGGCTCCGAGCTCGCCGTCGCGGCCCATCCCCGTGAGGACGAGCAGCAGCAGGCGGTCCCCGTGCAGGCGCGCGAGGTCGCTGATCGTGAGGTCCGCGCGCGGACGCAGTCCGCCGATCGCGGGCTCGTCGGTGAGTCGCGCGACGCCCTGGGCGTCGAAGCGCAGGTGCGTCCCGCCCGGGGCGACGAGAACGAGGTCGCGGCGGAGGCGGTCGCCGTCGCGGGCCTCGCGGACCTCGACGGCGCTCGCACGGTCCAGCCGCTCGGCGAGCGAGCGGGTGAACCCCGGCGGCATGTGCTGGACGATCACGCCACCCGCGGGAAGGGAGCGCAGCCGCGGCAGGAGCGCCGCGAGCGAGCGCGGCCCGCCGGTCGACGAGGCGATCGCGAGGACCGGTCCGCCGCCGGCGCGCGACGTCGCGCGCTGGCCCGCCGGAGGCGCGGGCCGGTCGGCCCCCGTGCCGGCGGTGGCGCGGCGCACCCGCGGTCGCGGGCGGGCGCCGCTCTCGGCGGCCGCGCGCACCTTCTCCGCGAGCTCCTCGGCGAACGCCCGCAGCGGTGTGTCGCCCGCGGGCTTCGCGACGAGGTCGAAGGCCCCGGCGGTGAGCGCGTCGACCGCGCGGGCGCCGTCGGCCGGCGAGAACGCCGAGACGACGACGACCGGCACGCTCGGGGCGTCCGTCCCGAGCCGGGCGAGGACGTCGAGCCCCCCGAGCCCCGGCATGGCGAGGTCGAGGGTCAGCACGTCGGGCCGCAGCTCGCGGCACAGCTCGAGCGCCCCGGCGCCGTCGACCGCGCGGCCGACGACGTCGAAGCCGCCGTCGGTCAGCGCGCGGCCCACGAGGGCGCGCATGAACGCCGAGTCGTCGGCGAGGACGACGCGGAGCGGGCGGTCGACGGCCATGCTCAGCGGGCGACGAGCGAGCGGTCGACGACCGGCTCGGCGGGGCGGCCGGCGTCCATGCCGCGGGCGGCGGGCACCGCGGCCGGGCCGGCGGCGAAGGCGTCGCCGGCGGGCTCGTCGGCGCCGGTGCCGAAGAGCTCGGCCGCGTCGAGGACGACGACCAGGCGGTCGCCGACCTGGGCGATGCCCGCGACGGCGGGCGCCGCGGTCGGGGCCGGCTCGACCTGCTCGGCGTCGACGGTCAGCACCTCGGTGACGTCGTCGACGACGATCCCGACCTGGCCCTGGGCGGCCTCGACCATGATGATCTTCGTCGGCTCGCCGTCGGCCGGCGGGACGCCGAGGCGGCCGCCGAGGTCGTGGACCGGCACGATCTTGCCGCGGAGCGCGATCACGCCCCGGACGGCGTCGTCGCCGGCGGCGACGGAGCGTGGCGCGGTGTAGCGGATGATCTCCTGCACCTGCTCGATCGGCAGGGCGTACTCCTCGGCGCCGAGGGTGAAGGCGACGAGCTGCTGCGCGTGGTGGCTGGCCATCTCTACGGTCTCCGGAGGTCGGTCACTCGGGGTGATCGGCGGCCGGGACGGGCGCTTGATCGGCGTCCAGATCGACGCTGGACGCCTCGACCGCCGACTCGCCCGCAGGCGCCGCCGGGGCGTCGTGGCCGTCCGTGACCATCTCGGTGATCCGCAGCCCGAACTCCTCGTCGACGACGACGACCTCGCCGCGGGCGATCGGCTTGCCGCCCGCGAGCAGGTCGACGGGCTCGCCCGCGATCCGGCGCAGCTCGACGATCGACCCCGGCCCCAGGCGCAGGGCCTGGCCGAGGGTCATCGTCGTGCGCCCGATCTCGACGGCGAGCTCGACGGGCACGTCGTGCAGCCGGGCGAGGTCGTCCTCGACGGTCGTCGTGGGGGCCGCGCCGCTCAGGTCGTCGTCGGCGTGCCAGTCGGTGGTGGACTCGATGCTCATGCGCCAGGCCCCCTACTGCACGGTGACGTCGGGGAAGAAGACGTCCTCGACGTGCAGGTCGGTACGGGCGTTCAGCCGCTTCCGGATGAGCTTCTTCAGCTTCTCGCGGCCGCTCGCGGCGGCGAGCGTCTCGGCGTCCTGCGCGCTCAGCACGTCGTTGACGAGGTCGCGCACGACGGCCTCCTCGTGGAGGCCGGCATAGCCCTCGGGCGGCTCGCTGCCACCGCCGTGCCCGCCCCCGCCGGCCTCCGCCAGCGGGTCGGCCTCGGTCAGCAGGCCGACGGAGACCTTCGCGTAGCGGCCGTCGGCGAGGTTCACGAGGAACTCCTTCGGCAGGACCGTGACGGTCCCGTGGATCTTCGGCTCGGGGCCGGCGGCGGCCGGCTTGGCGAGCACGAACTTGTACGCGCCGAGGGCCGCCACGAGGGCGACGGCGACGACGATGAGCTTCTTCTTGTCCATGACGGTCGGGGGTCGCGGGTTCGCGGGGTCAGGGGTTGTGGGCTACTCGGGCTTTGGCTTGGCGATGGTCAGGGTCAAGTCCAACCCGACAGCGCGGGCGATCTTGTGCATGTTGAGGAGCGACGGCGACTTCGTGCCGCTGCGGATCTCGCTCCATGTGGATTGAGCGATGCCTGCAACGTCGCAGAGTTCCTTGGCGTTCCACCCGAGGTCAACGCACTGGTGGAGGATCTGTTTGACGAACTGGTCTTGGATGGGGTTCATGGCTTTGGGTTGAGGGTTGCGAGGGCGGCTTTGGCTTTTGTGGTGGTCCAGTGTTCCGGCTCGGCTGGAATGCCCATCTTGGCAAATTCCGCCTCACATTCCTCATCGGCTTTCAGAATCTCCCGCAAGGCATCCGCCAGCGCGTCG
>JALRCL010000810.1 GCA_023268575.1 Patulibacter sp. | reverse complement strand
GCGGGGGCGCGGCGCGGGGCGAAGGCCGGAGGAGCGAGCGACGGACCCGCGGCACCCGAGTGCGGGACGGCGGACGCATCCGCTCGTGTGCACCGCGGCGAGCGCCGCGGTCGCCGGCAGGAGCCGACCGTGCGCCCTCGCGAGGCGCCGCGCGATGTCGACACCGCTCCGACGCCGGCCCGCCACGCTCGTGGTCTCGATCCGACGCACGAAGCCGAGGACGATCGAGCCATGACGCACGACGCGCGACCCGCGAGGACCGACTGGACCAGCGACCCCGTACGAGCGGCCGACGAGATCTCGCTCGCGGTCGCCACCGCCGCCGCCGCGATGCTGTGCGACGGGATCCGCGAGGTCGACGACCACTTCGCGGCCCAGCTCGTCGCGTCCGAGGTCGTCGGGACCTGGTGGTCCCCGGTCGGGGTCCAGGACGACGCGGCACCGGCGCGGCTGCGGCGCGCCGCGCGGGCGCTGCTCGCCCGCCTCGGCGACCGTCCCGACGACACGGCCCTCGCCGCCGTTCGCGCCCTGCAGGTCGGCGGCGGACCCGAGTGGTCGATGCCGGCCTCCGCGGTCGCGCGCCGGCTGTGCGCAGCAGGGTGCGCCGAGCCGGTCTGGTGGCCGCCCGAGCCGGCGCGGGTCGGTCACTGCTTCGACCTCACGTGGGCGATGCCCGAGGGACGGTACGAGGTGCTGGTGCTCGAGCTGCTCCACGGGGCGCTGCCGCTCTCCCTGGCCGTGCTCCTCGACGCGGAGGGCGCGGTCGGCGACGTCCTCCTCGTCGTCGAGCCCGCCGAGCTCCTCGACCTCCCGGTCGAGGAGGGCGGACAGGTGGAGGGCGACGCGCGGTGGCGCACGCCGGCCGAGCTCGGAGCACGCCTGCGCGCGGCGATCGACCGCACCGATCTGCTCGGCGTCGGCGCGGCCCCGCGGTTCGTCCCGGGGAGCGGGTATCCGCCGCTCCGTGGCTTGCTGCGGACCTGGGTGGCCTTGACCCACGAGCACGCGTGGACCCCCGCGCAGACGCGACCGGACGGCAGCGACGCTCCTCTTGGCCAAGCTTGACCAACCACGGTACGCTCGGTGGCGTGCGCGTGAACGTCGGGCAGGCGAAGACCGACCTCTCGAAGCTCCTGGCCCGGGTCGAAGCCGGCGAGGAGGTCGAGATCGCGCGCGACGGCGTGCCGGTGGCGCGACTCGTCCGGGTGGAGCCGACCACGCCGGGGGCGTCGTTCCTCGCGGCCGCCGGGTCGCTCGCCGGGACGATCGAGATCGGTGAGGACTTCGAGCTGTCCGAGGACGAGCTCGACGAGCTGCTCGCCGACGCGTGAGGCTGCTGCTCGACACGCACGTCGTGCTCTGGCAGCTGGCGGGGACGCACCCGATCGGACCCCGAGCGCGCGAAGCGATCACCAGGGCCTCCGAGCTGCGCTTCAGCGTCGTCTCGTACGCCGAGATCGGCGTGAAGGTCGCCGTCGACAAGCTGCGCGTGCCGACCGACCTGCGCGAGCGGATCGAGCAGAGCGGGCTCCGCACGCTCGCGCTGACCGCCGACCACGGACTCCGCGTCGCGACGCTGCCCGTCCTGCACCGGGACCCGTTCGACCGGCTCCTCGTCGCGCAGGCACAGGCCGAGGGGCTCACGCTCGTCACCGCCGACGCGCGGATCGCGGCCTACGACGTCGCGACGCTCGACCCGGTGGACTGACGAGCCGACGCGCACCGCTGGCGCCCGTCCGGCGGAGCCGGCGGCGGACGGCCCGGGCGTCAGTCGCCGGCGGCGACCGGGAGCTCGTCGAGCAGGCAATTGTGCTGCCGCCCGCGGAGCCAGTCGATGCGTAAGCTCATCGCAATCGCCGAGATCGTCCTGGGCGACAAGCGCCAGCGCCGGGAGTTCGACCCCGCCGCCATGGAAGAGCTGCGCTCGTCGATCGA
>JALRCL010000514.1 GCA_023268575.1 Patulibacter sp. | reverse complement strand
GCGCTGCGCCCCTGGCTCTCCCACCCGCGGGAGCTCGCCCCCTGGGTGGCGATCAGCGCGCTGATCGCCGCGATCCTGCTCGTCGCGACGCTCATCGTCGGCAACGCTGCCCACCCCGATCCGAGTCGCGGCGGCCAGCTCATCGCCGCCGACCCGCGCACCCGGTTCGCCGACATGACCTTCGTGTCGGGCCGCAACCTCACCGTCCTGCTGCTGCACCTCATGGTCTGCCTGGCGACGTACCTCGCCCGGCGCTCGCTGCCGCTGCAGGCCCAGGAGATGTCCGGCATCAACCGCGCCGTGCACCACCACGCGGCCGGTCCGGCGCTGATCGTCGTCGCGGGCCTGACGCTCTACTCGATCGGCCAGCAGGCGTACATCCTCGGCCACTCGCTCGCCGACGCCTCCGCCGTGCTCGGCATGTCGCCGGACGCCGTGCTGCTGCGGCTCCTGCCCCATGCGGTCCCCGAGCTCATCGCGGTCTTCCTGCCGCTGGCCGCCGCGCTGTGGCTGCAGCGCGTGGACCGCGCCCACGACCTGCTGGCGGCGACGGTCGCCTGCGCGGTCATCGGCGTGCCGATCGTCCTGGCCTCGGCCTGGATCGAAGTGGCCGTCGCGAGCCACTACTTCTAGCCGGTCGGGGCACGCCGTCCGGTCACCATGTCCGGTCCATGCGTCCGGCGGAGCGGCCCGCGAACGAGCTTCCGAGGCATGGGACTGTTCTACGAACTCGGGAACGCGGTCGTCGTCGGACGTTCCGGGGTCCCGCTGCGCACCCCACTACACGCGCGCAGCGGTCAGTGTGCCGGTTCGCCCTGCTCCGAGCGCGACCGGCCCACCCGCTACCCGTTGCCGGCCGTGACCGCGACTGGTTCATCCGCCACGTCGAACGCGATCTCCCCTTCCTGCCACCCGTCGACCCCGCTGGACGTGAGACGCCATCGCACCGTGAGATCGTGGTCTGCCTGCGCCGCAGGCACGGTCAGAAACACCGGCGGAAGTTGCACCGTTTCCCCGGGTCGAACATGGCGAGGGGAGAAGCGAACGCGGCGCCGAGGCCCTTCTCGCTCGACCTCATCCGTGTCGACTAGAGCTCTCCGGATGGCTACGGGTGAGATTCGCGAGTAGAGGCGCTGTTCGCCCCACGGCTCAGGGGGCTCCGGAGGGGCGATGGTCTTTTCGACGTCGTCTGTCGACGTCCACGCCATCTGCTCGTCAGGGAGTGCGACGACCAGCTCCACCCCCGTGAAGTTACGGTCCGTCGGGTTCACGATCTGCAGTGCTAGAGGAGCGAGACGGTGCCTTACGGTCTCACTAGCGACCATCGCGAGCCAGCGCAGCTTCGCCCGGGCGAGATACGCCTCGACCTCTTGTGTGTACCGGTCCCTACTTCGCGGGTCGCGGTCGAGGTAGGAGGCCGGCACTGAGAAGGAGGTCAGGAAGTTGTGGCTTCCTGGTGCCGGCTCTGGCGGAAGCGCCAACCGCTGCCTTTCGGCCTGGAGCCATTCCTTCAGATCGTCCCCAGAGAAGCTCGCGGCCCGGAGAATCGCAGTTTCATCGGCGCGCGTCACAGCGAGTTCGACCTTCGGCCGGACGGCTTGTCCGCGCGCCTCGAGAGCGCGGATGTCGACGGGCGACGCTTCCTCGGTCTTGCCGTGCCGGCGCACGTAGATGCGACCGGCTGGCGCCTTGTCGAACCCCTTCTGGAGGGTGAAGATCGGGTCCCCTTGGCGCGGTGACTCGATGGTGAAGATCAGGACCTGCTGACCATCGACAGTCACGTAGGTTGGGCTCCATCTGGGTTGCCCCGGCGCGATCAGCTTGCCTAGTCGATTGTCAAGGTCAGCTGGGTCGACAGTCGGGGCGCCGACGATGCCGCCGGGTTCGGCACCCGTGACGAGATACGCGCAACCCTCGAACTGCTGCTGGGCAGCGAACAGCGTCCGATTGCCGAAGCCGAGGATGTGTCGGGCCGTCTCGAAGCGCACGGCCGCGTCTGTGATGTCCCAGTTGCTCTTCCACTCGACGCTGTCAGTCTCCGGTTCGTTCGCGGGAGCGTCGCGGATGGCCCCGACAAGTGCGACGAGCTCAGATGGCGTCCGAAGGGCGCGCGAGGTGTCGATGCTCAGGGCCACGTCCGCGCCCTACTGCCCGCCGCCGCCGAAAGCTCCGCCGAGGAGGGTGATCGGCGTGACTGCCGCGTCGGGCTGCTCCAGCGCCTGCCGCGCGTGTTGGGTCAGCTCGGCGCGCCACGCCTCCATCTGCGGGACGAAGGTGTAGATGTCGGTCGTGTCGAGGAAGACGACCCGCAGGTCGGCGATGTCGAACGGGACCCTCTCGGCGGTGCGGCTGATGAGCACGGTCGGCAGCTTGGTCGCGTGCCGGATCGCCAGCTCGTAGAACACGTTGGGGTTGTGGAAGGAGAGGTCGGCGACGACCAGGCGCGCGCCGAGCACGTGCTGGAGAATCTGCTGCGAGATCATCCCGGGCTGGGTCATCTTGTCGGCGCGGACGACGGCCAGGTCCATGCCGAGCTCCTCGATCGCCGGCTCGACGATCTGCCCGAGCAGCAGGTCGGCGTGTTTGCGCTGCTCGCTGCCCTCCTCGCCGATCGGCGTGACGTAGAAGCACGTCTTGTCGAGATCACCGGTGGCGACCGGCGTGACGCGGCTGACAGGCGCGAGCGTCGCGGCCGAGCCGGCGCCGTTGCCGGTCAGCTCGACGGGCGACTTCGACGCGCGGGCGCCCGGCAGCTCGTCGAGCATGTGGTCTAGGGCGAGGATCCGCTCAGCGCCGCTCAGGGTCTGGATGAGCCCGATCTCGCGCGCGTTGAGGATGAAGAGCTCGACGGCCTCCTTGGCGTCCTCCTCGCTCATGTCCTGCTCGGCGGCGAGGAAGTCGCGCATGACCTGCTGGGCGGGCAGCTTGTTGCCCGCGAAGCGCTCGTACAGCGCCTTGAACGGCTCGATGCCCTCGATGGCGAGCTTGTACCGCGCGCGGGCGCGCTCGCG
>JALRCL010000477.1 GCA_023268575.1 Patulibacter sp. | reverse complement strand
CCTCCTGCAGCGTCGTGGAGACGACGTGCTTCGGCATCGCGTTGTAGCGCGGGAACTCGGCGGTCATCGACGGCCAGACCGGCGCGAACGCCTCGTAGCTCACGCGCCCGAGGAGCATCGCGGTGGAGGCCTCCTGCTCCTGTGCCTTGAGCTCGTAGGCCTCCGGCAGGAACTCGATGTCCTTGAAGGTCCAGCCGCTGTTGCGGTACCCGGGCTCCCCGCCCGGTGCCTCGACGACGCCGTCGAGCGAGAGGAACGCGGTGGTGATGAGCTGGCGCACGGGAATCTCCAGGTGGTGGCGAGCTCCCGGACGGTCGGCCGGAAGCGTGGTCGGGGGAGAGGACGGCGGGGCGGCCCCGAACTCATCGGTACCGGTCCGCCGCCCGGCCTCCGGCGCGCTACCCCGCGTCGACGGCGGACGGCGCGCTCGCGCGGGCCTCGGCCTCGCGCCGCTCCCGCTCGGCCTCCTCGCGGTCCAGCAGCGCCTCCTCGCGCCGCGCGGTGCGCTCGGCCTCCTGGAGCCCCCGGATGAACAGCACGCCGAACGCGACGCCCATGATGAGGACCTGCTCGGTGGCCATCAGCGCACCGGCCATCGCCTGGTCGGTCGTCGGCGTGAGCCCCCACCAGTTCTCGCCGGTCTCGTAGAACGCGTACATCGCGCCGGGCGCGAAGGTCAGCGCCATGCCGAGCAGGCCGACGGTGACCTTCGTGACGCCCATGTAGACCATCGGCCCCATGGCGGTCATCCGCTCGCGCGACGGGATCGGGCGCAGCAGGTGCCACCAGTAGAGGAAGCCGACCCCGGTGAAGGTCATGTGCTCCAGGAGGTGGACCGTGTCGGAGCGGGCGGCGGCGTCGTAGAGCGCCGGCACGTGCCAGAGCCACATCCCGAGGGTGTAGGCGACGAGACCGAACCACGGGCGGGCGATGACGCCGAGGCGCTGCTCGAGCCACTGCACGCGCCGGGTGATGGGCCGCATGAGCACGCGGTTGAGACCGAAGAGCAGCAGGAGCGGCATGACGTCCAGCAGCAGCAGGTGCTGGACCATGTGCATGACGAGGAGGTAGTCGCCCCAGCCGTCGATCGGGTTGCCCTGCGCGACGACGAGCGTCAGCGCGCCTCCGATCCAGCACGCGAGGCGCCAGATCGGCGCGTCGTCGCGATCGCTCGAGCGGCGGACCCGCCACCACCGCGGCAGGTACGCCGCGAGCAGGAGCAGCGCCATGATCGTCGGCGCCGGCTCGATGCCCCACGAAGTCGGAGGAGACACGCCTCCAGTCTGGCGCAGTCCGGGCCTGGAGGCGGCTCGGCCCCCGGGTGGAGCATCGGCCCATGACCGCCCTCGACCTCCTGCTCGGCGCGCTCGCGCCCGACCGCTGCCTGCACTGCCGCGGCCCCGCCGAGGCGGGGGCGCCGCTCTGCCCCGGTTGCCGCGCCGCGCTGCCCTGGCTCGCCGACGGGGGCTGCGCCCGATGCGGCCTGCGATGGGGGCGCTGACCATGGCATTCTCAAAATCGAGCTCGGCCTTGGCCAAGG
>JALRCL010000474.1 GCA_023268575.1 Patulibacter sp. | reverse complement strand
CCGCTGCGCCGGCTCATGCGCGAGTACGGCGAGCAGCTGCTCGGCGCCCGCTGGGGGCAGCTCTACGGCACGCTCGGCGGCAACCCGCTCGCGGCGATGCCCTCGCTCCACTTCGGGACGTCGGTGGCGGCCGCGCAGGTGCTCCGGGACGAGGGCCGCATCGGCGGGACGATCGGCTGGGCCTACGCGAGCACCCTCGGCTTCGCCCTCGTGTACCTCGGCGAGCACTACGTCACCGACCTCATCGCCGGAGGCGCGCTCGCGGAGGCCGTGCGGCGCGCGACCCCGCGCGTGCTGCCGCGGGCCCGCCGCGCCGGCGGCCTGCTGGAGCACCTGCGGCGCCTCGCGCACCCCGCCACGCCCTGACCGCGGGTCGCGACCGGGACGAGCGGCGCAGGGAGCCGCTAGATTCCAGGGCATCATGGCCGTTCGTCAGCGCTACCGCTTCCGCGCGCCCTCCACGGGCCGCGAGGTGATCATCGAGGCCCAGCCCGGGCACGTCTACCACGACCGCGACAGCGGCGAGGAGCTCGAGGTCGTCGCGAAGCTCACCCCGCTGGCGCCGAGCCCGTCGAACCTCCCCTGGTCGATCGAGAACCTGCGGCACTGCCCCTGGTGCCAGCAGATGGCGCAGATCGACCTCAACGACTGCCCCACCTGCGGCCGCCGGATGGAGCCGCAGACCGCCTGAGGGTCGTCCCGCGGGCCGACCCCGCCCCGCGTTCCCATGCCGCGCTCCCGCCTCCTCCCCCAGCTCCTCACCGCGACCCTCCTGGTCGCGGCGGCCGGTGGCGTCACGGCCTGCGGCAGCGACGCCGTCTCCGACGTCCAGCCCGACCGTGCGCCGGCGCTGAAGCCGCCGAGCGGCGAGAGCGCGGAGGGCAGCGGCTCCGGCAGCGACGCCGGGTCGCTCGAGGACCTCTCGGTCACCTCCACCCCCTCGCCGCCCACCTCGGCCGACGGCGACTCGAGCTCGGGCTCCTCGGACTCCGGCAGCTCGAGCTCCGGCGCTGACAGCTCGTCCGGCAGCAGCAGCTCGACCGGGTCCGGAGGGACCTCGGGCGGCGCGGCGACCGGCAGCGGCTCGACCGGGTCGTCGGGCTCGTCGGGCGGGGGCTCCTCGTCCGGATCGGGCTCCGGCTCGGGGTCCGGGTCCGGCTCGTCCTCGGGCGGCGGCTCGTCGTCGTCCGGCGGCTCCTCGCCGAGCGAGTTCAACGAGTTCTGCGAGACGAACCCCGGCGTCTGCCGCTAGGCGCGCCGGCGCAGCAGGTCCGGACCGCAGGCTTCTCCCGCGGACCGGACCGGCTCCCCAGGCCTAACGGAGCGTGACGGTCGCGGCGCGGCCGGTGGCGCGCTCGCGCGACGAGGCGCCACGGCTGGAGGACGAGCTGCGGCGCGTCGGCGTCGGCACGAACGTGGCGCTGTAGGCCATGCGCTCGCTCTTGTAGAGGCAGTTGAAGGTGCCCGACTTCCCGGCGGCGAGCGTCGTGTTGACGTAGTAGTCCTGCTTGCGCTCCTCCGTGGACCCGCCGCAGCGGCCCTTCGGACGGCTCGCGCGCCACGACGTGCTGTTGTCGTAGCCCTGGACGAGGACCGGAGCCCACGACGGCACGCTCAGGCCCAGGACGTCGCCCTTGCGGACCGCCAGCGACGTCGGCAGGGCGAACGTCACCGCGCCGCCGAAGTACGGGTCGAGCGTCTTCGCCGTCGTCGCGGCGACGACCGTCGCGTTGACGCTCTTGCCGCGGCGCAGGATCACCAGCTGCGCCTTCGCGCGTCCGAGCTGCTTGTTCAGCGCCGTGACGTCCGCCGCAGCCGGGGCGCCGAGGGTGACCGTCCACGCGACGATCCGGCCGTTGGCTGGCACCGAGTAGAAGCTCTTGTTGCCGGTCACCGAGGTCGGGATGCCCGTCGTGCGGGTGACGACCGAGCAGGACTCCGGGCACCGCGGCGCCTTGCCGTCGTTGAGCTCCCCGACCTCCTTGACGGAGGTCGCCGCGCCTGCGACGGC
>JALRCL010000471.1 GCA_023268575.1 Patulibacter sp. | reverse complement strand
AGCGATCCCGGCTGCATCTTCTCGAAGCCCAGCGCGAGCGTGCAGTCGGCGAGCCCGCCGCGGATCGCCTGCGCGGCGAGGAAGAGGGCGCTGGACCCGGTCGAGCAGTTCGAGTTGACGTTGAAGACCGGGATGCCGGTGAGGCCGAGCTCGTAGACCGCGCGATGGCCGGCGGTCGACTCGCCGTAGACGTAGCCGACGTAGGCCTGCTCGATCGCGTCGTAGGCGACCCCGGCGTCCTCGAGCGCCTTCGTGCCGGACTCCCTCGCCATCTGGGGGTAGTCCCAGCCCTCGCGTCGCCCGGGCTTCTCGAACTTCGTCATGCCGACGCCGACGACGTAGACCCGCTTGCCCGTCACTGCCGCTCCCTCGCTCGCTCGTCCCGTTCCTCGCCGGCGGGCCCCGTCGGGGCGCTCCGGCGACGGCCAGAAAGATACAGACCCGTCGGTCTTTTTCAACGACGCACGTCGTCGCCGGCGATCCGGCGTCCCGGCACGGCACCGCCGACGCACCGCGTCGACGAGGATCCTCCGGCGAGCGCGAGCGTCGAGCCGGACGAGCAGGCGCCGCGCGCTGCGGTCGCCGGCCCCGACGTCAGGGCCGGACGGGCCCGATGAGGTCCTCGAGCAGCGGCCGGTACACGGCCCAGCGCTCGATCCGGGACGGCGCCTCGCGCGGCTCGAACGCCTCGGCGAGGGCGAGCCCGCGCAGCGTGCTGATGCAGAGGTCGATCTTCGCCATCAGCCGCGCGTCGTCGGCGTGCTCGCCGGCGATGTCGGCGATCGCCGTCCGCACCGTGCGCCGCACCCGCCCCTCGACCGGCAGCAGCCGCTCGCGCAGCTCGGCGTCGTCGGCGGCGGCGATCCAGATCTTCGTGCCCGCCTCGAACAGGTCGCTCGAGAAGTCGGCCCAGACGACGTCGAGCAGCGACCCGATCCCCCGGCCCTCCTCGCGCATCGCGGCCACCACGCGGCCCATCGCCCGGACCCGCTCGTTGGCGAGGTGCTCGTAGGCCTCGGCGATGAGGTCGAGCCGATGGGGGAAGTGGTGGGTCTGCGCGCCCCGCGAGACGCCGGCGAGCTCGGCCACGCGCCGGCTCGTCGTCGCGGCGTAGCCGACCTCGACGAGGCTGCGGATCGTGGCGTCCAGGAGCTTGCCGCGGGTCTCGGCGCGCCGCTCCTCCTGCGTGCGCCGACCCCCCTCGGGCGTCCCGCCGCCGACCGCCCGGCGCACGACCCGCTGCGCCGCGCGACCCGAGGTCGTCGCGGCCTTGCCGGCCTGGCTGGAGAGCGAGCGCGTCATGAGGTCGACGCCCGACGGGCGCCCGGCCACCCTAGCCGCCCCACCGGCCGCCCGGGCGCGCGGTGCGGCGCGCGGGCATCCCCGCTCCGCGGCGTGCGCCACCCTAGAAAGAAACCAGCGGGTTGGTATCTTCCCGCCCATGAGCTCGACCCTCGCGCCCGGTAGCGGTCCGACGATCACCCACGACAGCAGCGCCTGGAAGCTCGTCGGCGGCGAGATGGCGCGCCCGGTCTTCGACGACGACCACCAGGCGTTCCGCGAGTCGGTCCGCCGGTTCCTCGAGCGCGAGATCGCGCCCCACGAGCCGCAGTGGGAGCGCGACCGCGACGTGCCGCGCGAGGCGCTGCTGAAGGCCGGCGCGGCGGGCTTCCTCGGGATGGCGGTGCCGGAGGAGCACGGCGGCGCGGGGATCGACGACTTCCGCTTCAACGCGGTCCTCGGCGAGGAGGTCGTGCGCGCCGACTGCCGCGGCCTCGGCGCCGCCCTCATGCTCCACAACGACGTCGCGCTGCCCTACCTCCTCTCGTTCGCGAACGCCGAGCAGCAGGCGCGCTGGCTCCCGGGGTGCGCCAGCGGCGAGATCCTCCTGGCGATCGCCATGACCGAGCCCGGGACCGGCTCGGACCTGCAGTCGATCGCGACGACCGCCGTCCGCGACGGCGACCACTACGTCGTCAACGGCGCGAAGACGTTCATCACCAACGGCCTCAACAGCGACCTCGTCATCACCGCGGTGAAGACCGACGCCGGGCTGAGCCTGCTGGGCATCGAGCGGGGGACCCCGGGCTTCGAGCGCGGGCGCAAGCTCGAGAAGCTCGGCATGCACAGCAACGACACGGCGGAGCTCTTCTTCCAGGACGCACGGGTGCCGGTGGAGAACCTCATCGGCGAGGAAGGGATGGGGTTCATGTACCTCATCCAGAAGCTCGCCCAGGAGCGCCTGACCCTCACCCTGAACGCCACCGCCGGCGCCGAGGCCGCGCTCGGCATGACCATCGACTACGTGCGGGAGCGCAAGGCGTTCGGCCGGTCGATCGGCCAGTTCCAGAACACGCGCTTCACGCTCGCCGAGCTGAAGACGGAGTGCGTGAAGGCCCGCCTCTTCGCCGACTGGCAGCTCGCGCAGCACGTCGAGGGCCAGCTCTCGATCGAGCACGCCGCGATGGGCAAGTACTCCTCGACCGACCTCCTCTGCCGCGTCGTCGACGAGGGCGTCCAGCTCCACGGCGGCTACGGCTACATGACGGAGTACCCGATCGCGCGTGCCTACGTCGACGCGCGGATCACGAAGATCTTCGCCGGGACGAACGAGATCATGAAGGAGATCATCGGCCGCGGGATGGACCTCGGCTGACGCTCCGCCGGGCCGCCCTACGCCTCGTCGCGCGGGCGGCCGAGGCCCGGGCGCACGTGGCGGTCGGCGAGCTGCGCGGCCGGCGCGGGCCGCCCGCCCCGGGCACGGCGCAGCGC
>JALRCL010000417.1 GCA_023268575.1 Patulibacter sp. | reverse complement strand
GGCGTGGCGGCCGGCTTCCTGACCCCGGCGAGCCTCTCGATCATCACCACGACGTTCGCCGAGGGCGAGGCGCGCCAGCGGGCGTTGCTCGTCTACGCCGCGGCCGGCGCGGCGGGCTTCTCGCTCGGGATGGTCGCGGGCGGGCTGCTGACGTCGATCGACTGGCGGTGGGTGTTCTTCTTCCCCGTCGCGTGCTCCTCCGCCCTGCTCGTCCTCGCCGTCCGCGTCCTGCCCCGGCCGGCGCCGGCGACGGGCGACCGCGCGCCCCGTGGGCCGGTCGACGTCGCGGGTGCGTTGACCCTCACGAGCGGGGCGCTGCTGCTCGTCGCGACCGTCGTCCGGGCGCCGGAGGAGCCGGTGGCCGAGACGCTCGCGACCGCCGTCCTGGCCCTCGTCCTGCTCGCGGCGTTCGTGGCGGTCGAGCGCCGCGCGCCCGCGCCGCTCGTCCGGCTGGGCATCCTCCGGCAGGGGCCGCTCGTGCGGGCGAACCTCGTCGCGTTGCTCTTCCTCGGCTCGTTCGTCGGCTTCCAGTTCATCGTCGTGCTGTACCTCCAGGAGCTGCGCGGCTGGAGCGCGCTGGAGACCGGCCTGGCGCTGATGGTCGCCGGGATCGACGCGATCCTCGCGCCGACGCTCACCCCGGTCCTCGTGCGGCGGTTCGGCCTCGCCCGGACGCTGTTCGCCGGGCTGCTGCTGGCGGTCCTCGCCTACGCGCTCTTCCTGCCGCTGTCGGCGGACTGGAGCTACGTCGCGATGCTGCCCTCGCTGCTGCTCATCGGCGTCGGCTTCGCGCTCGTCTACGGCCCGATGACGATCCTCGCCACGGACGACGTGGCCGCGCACGAGCAGGGACTCGCGTCGGGGCTGCTGAACACGGCGGTCCAGTTCGGCGCGGCGATCGGCATCGCGGTCGTCACGGCCGTGAACGTCGCCGCGACCGGCGCGGGGGAGGAGGGGCTGCTGGACGGCTACCGCGCGGCGCTGTTCGTGCCCGTCGCGGCGGTCGCCGTCGCGGCGCTCGTCGCGGCGACCGGCCTGCGCCGCCGGGCGACCGGCGAGCCCGTCAGCGCGCCCGGTGGCGCAGCGGCAGCCGAAGGCTGAACCGGGAGCCGCGGCCACGGTCCGAGGCGACCTCGAGCAGCCCCTCGTGCGCTTCGGCGACCGCCTGGACCGTGGCGAGCCCCAGGCCGGTGCCGCCGATCCCGGCGTCCTGCGCCGAGCGCGCCCGGAAGAACCGCTCGCCCAGCCGCGCGACCTCCTCGGCATCGATCCCGATGCCCTCGTCGGCGACGACCACCAGCGCGGTCGAGGCATCCCGCCCGACGCTCACGCGGGTCGTGCCACCGTCGGGCGAGTACTTCACGGCGTTGTCGACGAGGTTCTGGAGCGCCCGGCGCAGCCGGGACTCGTCGACCTCCGCCACGAGCGGCTCGGGCGCGTCGAGCCGCAGCGCCACGCCGGCGGCGTGCGCGGCCGGTCCCGCGGTCTCGACGACCTCGGCGGCCAGCGCGCGGAGGTCGGTCGGCGCGACCCGCAGGCGCAGCGCCCCGGCGCGCTGTGTGGTCACGAGCAGGACGTCGTCGACCTGGGCGAGCACGCGGCGGGCCTCCTCCCGGATCAGCCGTCCGGACTCCGCGGGGTCGACGTCGGGCACGCGGTCGCGGAGCTCGTCGGCGAGCAGGCCGATGGCGTGCAACGGGCTGCGCAGGTCGTGGCTGACCGACGCGAGGAACTCCTGCTGGGCGCGGAGGACCGCGGCCTGCTGCTCGTGCTCGTCGAGCTGGTAGGCGACGAGCTGGGCGAGGATCCGGACGAGCTCGAGCTCGCGCTCGGACAGCGGATCGATCGCCGTCGACGACGCGCAGCAGAGCGTGCCGTAGAGCCGGCCGTCGTGCAGCCGGATCGGCACGCTGAGGTACGCCCCGATCTTCGCGTCCGCCGTCGCGTCGAGGGCGGCGGTCACGGGATTCGCGGCGGTGTCGTGGATCACCGACGGCATCCGGCCGTCGACGATGCGCTGGCAGTACGTGTCCTGCAGGGGCACGACCATGCCCTCGGTGATGCCGACCGCGGTCGGCGCGGTCGTGGTGCGCTCGATCTCCTGCACCCCGTCGTGGAACCGCGAGACGTAGGCGATCTCGAGGCCGGTGAGCGCTCGAGCAGCCTCCATCGCGCGATCGATGACCTCGTTGCGCTCCTGCTCCTGCTGCATCCGCAGCGTGCACCATACGCGGCGCGGGGGAGCCGACGGGGATCCGCGCCCGCGCGCCGGACCGCGCGGGGACGGACCTCACGGACCCTGCAGCTCGTCCCATGCGGCCGACAGCCGGGCGACGCCCTCGGCCAGGCGCTCCGGCGGTCGGACGGGCATGAGCCGCAGGCGGTGGCGGTGCCGGCCGTCGGCGGCGAACGTCGGGCCGGCGATGACGGAGACCCCGTGGCGGACCGCCGCCTGCGCGACGGCCGGGCCGTCCGGGCCGTCCTCGGGCAGCCGGACCCACAGCGAGCGACCGCCCTCCGGGGGCGTCCAGCGCCACGCGGGCAGGTGGCGCTCCAGCAGCGTCGCCGCGTGGGCGAACGCGGCGGCGTTCTCCTCGCGCCGGCGGCGCGCGAGGTCGTCGGCGTGCACGAGCAGCTGGCCGGCGACGAGCTGCGCCACGAGCGAGGTGCCGAGATCGGCGGTGCCCTTGAGCCGCGCGAGGCGCACGAGCAGCGCCTCGGGGGCGCGGAGCCAGCCGACGCGCAGGCCGTTCCAGACGAGCTTGCTCGTCGAGCCGATCGTGAAGATCGGCGCGTCCTCGGCGTAGGCGGCGACCGGCGGCGCCTCGGCGGCGGCCGCCCCTTCGGCGAACGTCAGCCCGGCGAGGATGTCGTCCTCGATCAGCGGCAGCTGGCGCTCGAGCGAGAGCTCGGCGAGCGCCCGACGCTGGGCGGCGCCGACGACGCGGCCGGTGACCGCGTGGCAGGTCGTCATGAGGTACGCCGCGCGCAACGGGACGTGCTCGGCGACCGCCGCCAGCTGCTCGGCGACCGTCGCCGGGTCGGCGTCGATCGCGACCGGCCGGGCCTGGCGCACCCGCAGCGCGTCGAGCGCGCCGTGGTACGTCGGGCTCTCGACGGCGACGGGGTCGTCGGGCCGGACGTAGAGCTGCAGCACGAGGCCGAGCGCCTGCTGCGCGCCGCTCGTGATGAGGACCTGCTCGGCGGTGGTCGGCAGGCCGCGCGCGGTGTACGCGGCGGCGACCGTCTCGCGCAGCTCCGGCAGGCCCTGCGTGGCGTACTGCAGCTGCTCGGCGACGGCCTCGACCGCCTCGGCGCTGCGTCCGAGCGCCTCGCGCAGGCCGGCGCCGAGGACGAACGGCCGCGACGACGTGAGGTTGATCATCCCGCTGCGGCGCTCGCCCCGGCGCCGGGGGGCGCCGTCGATGACGTCCCGCAGCCACACCCGCCCGGCCTGGGGATCGGGGCGGCGGGCGAACGTGCCGCTGCCGACCCGCCGCTCGAGCCAGCCGCCCTGCTCGAGCCGCGCGTAGGCCCGGCTGACGGTCGTCCGGCTGAGGCGCAGCGCCGCCACGAGGTCGCGCTCGGCCGGCAGCTTCGCCCCGTCGGCGAGCACCCCGGAGGAGATCGCGTCCTCGACGGCGGCGGCCAGCGACGCGTAGCGCGGCTCGTCCGGATGGGCCGCGCGGCGCCGCGCGACGCCGTCGCGGACGGCGTCGGTGGCCACCTGCGGGCCAATTGGACCGCTTTCGGACGCTGCCACCGGGCTACCGTAGGACATCGATGCTGCTCGTGCTGCAACACGTCGCCTGCGAGCCGCCGGCCGCCTACGAGGACGAGCTGCGCGACTGGGGCCTCGAGCTGCACCGGGTCGAGCTCGACGAGGGCGAGCCGCTCCCGGACTGGCGGGGCTTCGACGGGATCGTCGCGATGGGCGGGCCGATGGGCGCCGACGACGACGCGCTGCAGCCGTGGCTCGCCGACGAGAAGCGCCTGATCGCCGAGGCGGTCGCCGCCGGCCGGCCGTTCTGGGGCGTCTGCCTCGGCGCGCAGCTCCTGGCCTCCGCGCTCGGCGCCCGGGTGTGGACCGGTCCGGCCCCGGAGGTCGGGGTGCTGCCCGTGCACCCGACCGCGGCCGCGGCGGCCGATCCGGTGTTCTCCCTCCTGCCGCCGGAGCTGCCGACCCTCCAGTGGCACGGCGACAGCTTCGACCTGCCCGCCGGGGCGGTCCACCTCGCGTCCTCCCCGGCCTACCCGCACCAGGCCTTCCGGGTGCGCAACGCCTACGCGATCCAGTTCCACCTCGAGGTCACCGCGTCGCTGGCGGCCGAGTGGGCGGCGGTGCCCGCCTACGCCGAGAGCCTCCGCGCCGTGCAGGGAGACGGGGCGGTCGGGGCGCTGCTGGACGACGTCGCGCGGGCCGAGTCGACGACCTACCCCCTGGCCCGCGCGCTGTTCGCGGCCTGGCTCGGCGAGGTCGCCGGCTTCCGACGCGGGTGAACGGGACGAGCTCGGCGCCTCACCCCGGGTGAGCGACGTCGCCCCGACCGCGGGCGCTCACCCCTAGCACCCGGGAGGGTGAGGCCACCCGCGCCCCACCCGCCACCGCGGCGGGTCAGCGTGCTCCAACGGGCCACCGGCGCCGCGCCGTGCGCCGAGCAGGCTGCAGGTCGGGTTCGTGACTCCTCCTCACCCGGTGCAGGGCCGGCCCGTCGTCGCTCGCGGCGGCGGGCCGGCCGCCGCCCCCGGCGAGCGGATCGCGGCCCCGGTCGAGACGCCCCTCGCGGGCATCGCGGCCGGTCCACGCAACGGCGGGCGCCGTCGGCGCCCCGGCAGACAGGAGATCGTCGTGCACGCACGACTTCGACAGCGGTACCGGACGTGGCTCACGGTCGGCGCGGTGGCGGTGGCCGCCCTCGGCGTGACCGCGTGCGGCAGCGACGACGACAGCTCGACCACGGCGTCGAGCGGCTCGGGCGGGGGGACGATCAAGGTCGGCGTCCTGCACTCGCTGTCGGGCACGATGGCGATCTCGGAGGTCTCGGTGCGCGACTCCGAGCTCCTGGCGATCGAGGAGATCAACGCGGCCGGCGGCGTCCTGGGCAAGAAGCTCGAGCCGGTCGTCGAGGACGGCGCGTCCGACTGGCCGACCTTCGCCGAGAAGGC
>JALRCL010000280.1 GCA_023268575.1 Patulibacter sp. | reverse complement strand
GAACTCCTTCGCCTGGCGCAGCCCGTTCTGGCCGGTCGTGGAGTCCACGGTCAGGAGGATCTCGTGCGGCGCGCCGGGGAACTGCTTGTCGATCACGCGGCGGACCTTCGCGAGCTCCTCCATCAGCGGCAGCTGGGTGTGCAGGCGTCCGGCGGTGTCGACGATCACGACGTCGGCGCCGGTCTCGCGCCCGATCCGGACCGCCTCGAAGGCGACCGACCCGGGGTCGGTGCCGGGCGGTCCGGTGACGACCTCGACGTTCGCCCGCTCGCCCCAGATCTGGAGCTGCTCGACGGCGGCGGCACGGAACGTGTCGGCCGCGCCGAGGACGACCTTCTGCCCGAGCTGGGTCGCGAGCGTGCTGGCGAGCTTGCCGATCGACGTCGTCTTGCCGGTGCCGTTGACGCCGCAGACCATGATCACCGTCGGGCCGTGCCGCAGGTCGATCGTCGGCTCCCCGTGCGGCCGCGCGGCCTCCGCCAGCAGCTCGATCAGCCGCTCCTGCAGCGCCTGGGGATCGGTCGTGCCGCCCGAGGTCGCCTCCTGCTCGAGCCGACCGACGATCTTCGCGGTCGCGCCGGCGCCGACGTCGGCCATGATCAGCGCCTCCTCGAGGCGCTCCCAGGTCTCGTCGTCGAGGGTGTCGAAGAGCGTCTGGGTCAGCTCGGCGCCGAGCGCGTCGCGCGTCTTCTTCAGGTTCTGTCGCAGGCGCCGGAAGAACCGTCCGCGCCGCTCGGGCTCCTGGTCGCCGCCACCGACGCGGGCGAGCACCGCCTCGTCGAGCGTGAAGAGGTCGGTCCAGTCGCGGGCCACGCGCCGAGAGTACCCCGCCGTCGACGCGCGGGAGTCGCGCCCGGCGTCCCTCAGCCGTCGGAGAGCCCGGGCAGCGCCTGGGCGAGGCCGTCGCGCTGCTCCAGGCGGCGCGAGACGACCTTCGAGACGCCGTCGCCGCCCATCGACACGCCGTAGAGGGCGTCGCCGACCTCCATCGTGCGCTTCTGGTGGGTGACGACGATGAACTGCGCGCGGTCCCGGTAGCGGCGCAGGAGCTGGAGGAAGCGGTCGATGTTCAGGTCGTCCAGCGCGGCCTCGACCTCGTCCAGCACGTAGAACGGGCTCGGCTTGGCGAGGAAGACGGAGAAGAGGAACGCGATCGCGGTCATCGTCTTCTCGCCGCCGGAGAGCAGCGTCAGCCGCTTCATCGACTTGCCGGCCGGCGTGATCTCGATCTCGACGCCGAGGTCGTCCTCCTGCTCGACCTCCTGCTGGTCGGCGTCGTCGAGCGACTCGTCGCCGTCGCCGTCGCCCTCCTCCGGGTTCTCGCGGACCAGCCGCAGGCGACCCGACCCACCGGGAAAGACGTGCCCGGCGAGCTCCTCGAAGTTCCGGGCGCACGCCGCGAAGGTCTGCTCGAAGGTCTCGCGGATCTGGCGGTCGGTGTCGCGGACGAACGCGCGCAGCTCGCGCAGCGCGGTCTCGAGGTCGGTCCGCTGGGCCTCGATCTCCTCGACGTGCTCGCGCGCCTCGTCGTAGGCCTGCTTCGCCAGCGGGTTGACCGGGCCGAGCGTCTCGCGGCGCTTCTGCAGGCGGGCGATCCGGGTGCGCAGCTCCTCGGCGGTCTGTGCGTCCAGCGGCTCCTCGGCCGGCTCGGCGGGCAGCCCGAGCCGCTCGGCGAGCTGCCCGAGCTCGACGGCGATCTCCTGCTCCTGGTCGCGGGCCCGCTGCGAGGCGACCTCCGCGCCGGTGAGGCGCTCGCCGATCTGCCGCAGCCGCTGGTTGAGCTCCGCCTCGCGCTGGGCGAAGGTCCGCAGCCGCCCGGCGACGTCCTCGCCGGCAGCCTGGTCGGCCGCGACGTCCTGCTCGCGCTCGACCTGGGCGGCGCGGACGGCCTGCAGCGCCAGGCGCAGGGCGTCGGTGACGCGCTCGCCGTAGGGCAGGACGGCCTCGTCGGCGGCCCGGGCGGTCTCGAGCTGCGCGAGCCGCGCGTCGCGCTCGGCCCGCTCCCGCGCGAGCCGCTCGGCCGTCCGGCGCTCCGCGGCGAGCTCGCCGAGGATCTGCGCCTTGCGCACCGCGGTGGGCCCCTCCTCGGGCGCCTTGCGGCG
>JALRCL010000248.1 GCA_023268575.1 Patulibacter sp. | reverse complement strand
GCGGGGTCCGAGCGCGCGAACGGCCCGGGGGACCGGGCCGTTCGAAAGGCGGAGGGGGAGGGATTCGAACCCTCGGTACGGCGTAACCGTACAACGGTTTTCGAGACCGCCCCGTTCAACCACTCCGGCACCCCTCCGCGGGCGTCCTAGGGACGGGGTCGCTCAGGGTAGCGGGTCTTGGCGCGGGCCCGCGCCCCGGCGTGAGCAGGGTGCCGAACACGGTCCACGGGCGGCCCGTCTCGGGGCGCCCGTACGCGGCGCCGTCGTTCCTCGGGACGCCGTCGGCGGCCCACGCGGGATCGACGACATGGGCGAGCGGCGGCGCGCCGACTCGGTGGCGCACGGCCCGACGCTGCCCTACATTCTCTCGTTCGTACGAACGAACGAGACGCGCGGACACGAGCATGACCACGAGCACCAGCACCTCCTCCCTCACCGCGGGCCTGCGCGAGCAGGCGGCCGCGCTGGCCGCCGGGACCGTCACCTCGCAGCAGCTGACCGAGGAGGCGCTCGGACGGATCGCGGCGACCGAGCCGACGCTCAACGCCTTCCGGGTGGTGCTCGCCGACCGCGCCCGCGCCGCCGCCCGCGACGCCGACCGGCGGCTGGCCGCCGGCGAGCGGGCGCCGCTGCTCGGCGTGCCCGTCGCGATCAAGGACGACACCGACCTCGCGGGCGAGGAGACGCGCTTCGGCTGCCGCGGGCCGGTCGCGCCCGCGACCGCGGACGCCGAGATCGTCCTGCGGCTGAAGGCGGCCGGCGCGGTCATCGTCGGCAAGACGACGACGCCCGAGATCGGCCAGTGGCCGATCACCGTCGGCGACGACTTCGGCGCCACACGCAACCCCTGGAACACCGCCTACAGCCCGGGCGGCTCCAGTGGCGGGTCGGCTGCCGCGGTGGCCGCCGGGGTCGTGGCGGCAGCGGTCGGCTCCGACGGCGCAGGCTCGGTCCGGATCCCCGCCGCGTGGACGCACCTCGTCGGCATCAAGCCGCAGCGCGGCCGGATCTCGACCTGGCCGGATCCCGAGGCCTTCAACGGGCTGACGGTCCACGGGCCGCTCGCCCGGACGGTCGGCGACGCGGCGCTCCTGCTCGACGTCCTGACCGGCAACCACCCGGGCGAGCTGCACCAGCCGCCGCGTCCGGAGCGTCCGTTCGTCGAGGCGACGGAGCGCGATCCCGGCCGGCTGCGGATCGGCCTGGCGCTGAACCCGCCGTGGGTCGCGGTGTCGCGCCGGCTCGATCCCGACGTCCGCGTGCCGATCCTGCGCCTCGGCCGCGTGCTCGAGGAGCTCGGCCACGAGGTGCTCCACCGCCGGATGCCGTGGGGGCCGATCGGCCCGCTCTTCATGCCGTACTCGATGAGCGGCGTCCGGGCGTGGACGAAGCGGTTCCCCCACGGGCACCCGCTCGACCACCGCACGCGCGAGAACGCGACGCACGGGGCGGTCGTCCGGCCGCTGCTGCCGGTCTCCAAGGCGGGCGTCCGGGCCTACCGCGCCTGGATGCGCCGGGTGTTCGCCCAGTGCGACGTCGTCCTCACGCCGACGACGGCGACGCCGCCGCTGCCGGTCGAGGCGATCGACGGCCTCTCGAACATCGAGACCGATCGCGTCGTCGCCGGCGCGTGCCCGTACTCCTTCCCGTGGAACGTCCTCGGCTGGCCGGGCGTGAACGTCCCGGCGGGCTTCACCGGCGCCGGACTGCCGGTCGGCGCGACGCTGCTCGGGCCGGAGAACGGCGAGTGGGGCCTGTTGCAGCTCGCCGCGCAGCTCGAGCGGGTCGAGCGCTGGCAGGACCGGTGGCCGGCGTGAGCGCGGTCGCCGCCGACGCGCTCCCCGCGCGGGAGCGGATCCTCCGCGCGACGCTCGGCCTGATCGGCGAGCAGGGCACCGGTGCGGTGAGCAACCGCCAGGTGGCGTCGGCGGCCGGGGTCTCGCTCGGCACCCTGACGTACCACTTCAGCGACCGCGACGAGCTGCTGCGGGAGAGCCTCCGGCTCTTCGTCGGCGAGGAGGTCGCGCGCCTGACCGAGGTCCACGAGCGGCTGCGTGCGATGCGCGTCGGCGGCCTGACGGTCGCGCCCGATCCCGAGCTGCTGCGCGGCCTCATCCGCGGGGCGCTCGACGGGGCCGCCGGGGACGACGCGACCGTCGCCCAGTTCGAGCTCTACCTCCACGCCACCCGCGACGGCGACCTGCACGAGGCGGTCGCGGAGTGTCGCGCCGCGTACGAGGCGCTGGCGCGCGAGGGCCTGGCGCTGCTCGGCG
>JALRCL010000137.1 GCA_023268575.1 Patulibacter sp. | reverse complement strand
AAGGCGATCTTCGCCTACAACCACGCCGACTGGTACGTCGACTCGGTCCTGCTGCGCGCGCGCGTGATCGCCGGCGTCCCCGCCGACGTGATCGCGACGCTGACCGGCGTCACCCAGGGCCTCTTCCCGGTGGTCGATCCCGGGGCGCCGAGCCAGCGGACCCGGGGAGCGGCGCCGTCCCGCGAGCGGCCGCCCGACCCGGGCACGGTGCTGGGTCCGGACGACGACGTCGTCGCGTCGTCCCTCGCCGGCGGGACCGCCGCGCTCCTGCGCGGCCCGCGCGGCGCCCAGGCGATCGCCGTCCAGGACGGCGACGTCGTGGCGATGGGCCACTCGCGTCGGCTGGGGCGCTTCGTCCGGATCCGCGACGGCCACGGCACGACGTACACCTACGGTCGCCTCGGGGCCCTCGCCACGGAGCACCTGGCGCCACGGCCGGTACCGACGACGCCGGAGCGGGCGCGGCCGGCGCGAGGTGCGCACGAGCAGACGTCGGAGCGCGAGGCGCGCGTGCGGGACGCGCCCGGGGCCCCGCGCGAGCAGGGGACGAGGCGCCCGCCCGCCCCGCGGCCGCGGTCGGTGGCGGCGGGCACGGCGGGCACGCACGCCGCCGATGGCCCGGGAGGCGCCGGTCGCTCGGGCGTCGCGTCGTCGCCGCGGGACGGTCGCGACGCGCCGCCCGTCGGCCGCGTCAAGGTCCGCGTCGCGGCCCGGCCGGAGCGCAGCGCCCGGCTGCCCTGCCATCCCGGAGCCCTGACGCTCGACGGGCGGCCGCTCGACCAGCGCCCGTGCCCCGACCGACGACCCGCGCAGGAGGCCTCGCCGTCGCCCGCCCCGCCCGCCTCGGCGCCGTTCGGCCCGGCGCCCTCGGCCCCGGCGTCGTCCTCGGCGCCGTTCGGCCTGGCGCCCGCGGACCGGACCTCGGCCGACGCGCGGGAGGCCGCACCGGGCGGCCGTTCCTCGGCGCCCGGATCGCGCGACGTCGCGTCCCTCCATGGCCTGCGGCCCGGCGAGCTGCGCCGAGAGCGCCTGCGCGTCGGGTCGCGGGTGCTCGGCGGCACGGTGCTCGGCCGGCTCGACGCGGTGGACGGCGGTGGGTCACGGATGACGCTCCGCGTCCGGCCCGGCGGGCGCGACGCACCGCTCGTCGATCCCCGCCCGTTCCTGACCGGCTGGCGGTTGCTGGAGCGGGCGTCGGCGTTCGGCGGCGTCAGCGGCCGGACGCTGCTGGGCCGCGCGTCGGCCGGCCAGGTCCTGCTGATGAGCAAGCACCAGCTCATCCGCCACGTGCTCACCGACGACCGGATCGTCCTCGACGCCCTGGGCCGCGTCGACGTCGCGTCCGGGGCGATCGATCGCCGCGTCCTCGCGACGATGGCGTTCCTCGCCGCCAACGGACGGCGCATCCAGGTGACCTGCCTGCGCACCGGCCACGCCTACCGGACGTCGTCGGGCACCGTCTCGGCGCACAGCACCGGCGACGCGGTCGACATCGGCGCCATCGACGGCACGCGGATCACGCCGGGCACGCAGGGGCCGGGGTCCGTCACCGACCACGCGATCCGCCTGCTGCTGGAGCTGCAGGGCGCGATGCGCCCCGACCAGATCATCAGCCTGCGCTCGTTCCCGGGACGGACGAACACGCTGGCCCTACCGGACCACGGCGACCACCTGCACATCGGCTTCCGCCCCACGGCGGCGCAGGCCGCGCGACGCGGGCGTCACGTGGCGCGGGTGCTCGGTCCCGGCCAGTGGCGGCGCCTCACGCGCCGCCTGCAGGCGATCGAGGATCCGGTCGTCCGCGCGACGCCCTCCGAAACGGCCCCCCGACGCTCGCGGTAGACCACTCGCGGGGCGAGATTTCCCCCGCGAGATACGTCCGTGTGTTTTATTGGGGGAGCCGGCTCCCGGCGGGCGCCGTCGCGATCGCGGCGGTCGCCCGGCCCGCCCCGCACGAGGCGCGACGCGCCTCCTCGCACCAGCGCCACGTCCGTGCGGGGCGGGCCACCGCACGTCGACCCCGCGCGGGCCGACCGCCCCCGCTCCCCCGCCGCGTCCAGCCGGACGCCGCGAGCATCGCCCCGCCGCGCCGCCGAGCCGGCTCCGGGGAGCCCCGCCGATCGTCGAGACGTTGCTGTTTTCGTCACCGCCCCCGCCGGGCGGCGTGGTCAAAAAACATTGTTGCGTCTGACGGCCGGACCGGGTAGCGTCGCTGTCGCGAGGAGGAACCGGGTCCGCCGACCGGCGGGTCCCGTCACGCCCGGACCCCCGAGGAGTCCCCCCGCATGCGCAAGCTGTCCACCTCCGCGGCCGTCGCCGCGCTCGCCGCCGCCGGCCTCGCCGCCACCGCCTCGACCGCCGCCGCCGGTCCGCCGACCGGCATCTACGCGGACTTCGCGCAGTGCCCGACGAACGTGCCGAACCTCGCCACCTGCGTGCTGAGCGACACGACCGGCGGCGAGATCAAGCTCGGCAACCAGGCCGTGCCGATCACCAAGCGCATCCGCCTCCAGGGCGGGTACACGGTGGACCCGGTCACGTACGAGAACACGTTCTACGGCGCGAAGAACGGCGAGACGCTCGAGAAGACCGCCCTCGACGTGCCCGGCGGACTGCTCGGGATCACGATCCCGCCGTCGGTGCCCCAGCCGATCCGGGGCTACCTGCAGCACGCCATCGACACGGCCAACGGCGTGAAGGCCACGGCCGAGCTCGTCGGCCCCGTGAAGTTCAGCTTCGGGAACTTCGCGAACGCCGAGGGCTCCGCGGTCGAGCTCCCCGTGCGGGTGAAGCTGCAGAACTCGTTCCTCGGCAACAACTGCTACATCGGCTCGGCGGCCGCGCCCGTCACGTTCAAGCTCACGACCGGCACCACCGCCCCGCCCAGCCCGGCGCAGCCGCTGTCGGGTGCCACGGGGACCGCGGACTTCCTGGACGACGCGAACCTCATCACCCTCACCGGGGCGTCGCTCGTCGACAACGCCTACGCGGCCCCGAAGGCCTCCGGATGCGGCGGGGCCTTCGCCTGGGCGATCGACCCGGTCGTCAACCTGAAGATCGGCCTGCCCTCGGCGGCCGGCAAGAACTCCGCCGTCTTCAACGGCGACGCGAAGATCGCCGCCGCGACGGCGGTCGTCGCCAGCGGCAACTGATCGTCGCCGCGCGCCCGACCCCACCGTCGGGCGCGCGGTCGGCGCCCCTTCTCCCCCAGCAGCAGGACCTCGTCCGCGTCGG
>JALRCL010000102.1 GCA_023268575.1 Patulibacter sp. | reverse complement strand
GTCCGGCCGGGGTGGCCTACAGCGGGCCGCCGTACCTCGCCTTCGTCGCGGGCCGGCGAATGCCCGCCGACCAGCCCGACCTCTTCCTCACCACGCGGTCCTCGCACCTGCGCGCGACCCTCGCGCGGATGAACGCCGACGTCCCGCGGTGCCCCTGAGCGACGCGTCGCGCCGGCGGTCCGGCGTCCGCGAGGGCGACGGGCGCGACGGGCGTCCGCGGGACCGGAGGCTCAGGCGACGCTGCGCAACCAGCGCACGGTGTCGGCGATGCCGCGGTCCAGCGGGATCCGCGCCTCCCAGCCGAGCAGCCGCTTGGCCTTCTCGACGCTCGGCCAGCGGCGCTGGACGTCGACCTGGAACGTCGGCAGGTGCTCGAAGGCCAGCTCGTCGGTGCGCCCGCACTGCTCCCAGATGACGCGGCAGACCTCGGCGATCGTGCGCTCGTCGCCGGCGGAGACGTTGAAGTCCTCGTTGACCCCCGCGTCGTGGCCGGTCGCGGTGACGATCCCGTCGGCGATGTCGTCGACGTGGGTGAGCGTCCGGGTCTGCTCGCCGGTGCCGAAGATCGGCAGCGGGGCGCCCTGGGGCAGCGCCAGGACCTTCTTGATGACGTCGGGGACCATGTGCGCGATCCCGGGCTCGTCCTCGGGCATCTCGCCGGGCCCGTAGGCGTTGAACGGGCGGCAGATCGTGTACGGCAGCCCGTGCTCGTCGTGGGCGGCCTTCACCTGGATCTCGCCGGTGAGCTTCGAGAAGCCGTAGGCGGAGGTCGGCGTCGGCACCTTGTCGACGTGGGCCTCCTCCGTCGGGAAGGTCGTGGCGTTCTCGAACACCATCGAGCTGGAGACGTACGTGAAGCGCTCGAGGTCGTCCGAGGCGATCGCCGCGCCCATGACGCTGTTGTAGAGCGACGAGTTCATGTCGGTGAGCGTGTACGGCAGCTTGTGGAAGTTGCCGATCCCGCCGACGATCGCCGCCAAGTGGATGACGTGGCTGCAGCCCTTCGCGGCGCGCGCCGCCTCGTCGCGGTCGCGCAGGTCGCCCTGATGGATCTCGCACCCCTCGCGCATCCAGTCCGGCGCGTCGCGCTGGTCCGAGACGCGGACCTCGAAGCGCGGGTCGGCGAGGAGGCGGCGGACGACGGCCGCACCGATGGTGCCGGCACCGCCGGTGACGAGAACGCGGGGCATCGCGCCGCAGGCTAGCGGGCGCTCCCGCTCAGGCGGCCGGCCGCCCTCAGGCGAGCGGCTGCGCCGCGGCGTGCCCGTCGCGATCGGCGACGGTGGCCGCGAGCTCGGAGGCCGGGCCGAAGACCGCCCGCTGGCCGAAGCAGTCCCACGGGTCGGCGAGCACCGCGCCCGGGGCGGCGAGCGCCGCGATCCGCTCGAGCGTCGCGACGTCCTGCCAGTCGCTGTGGTTCGTGGCCAGCACGACGGCGTCGGCGCCGGAGACCGCCTCCTCGAGCGTCAGCGTCGACGAGGGGCTCAGCGGGTCGTGCGCGGCCACGAGCGCGAGCTCGCGCTCGAGCAGCCGGATGAGCTTGAAGCTCAGCGAGTCGCGCTCGTCGTCGGTGTCGGACTTGAAGGCCAGGCCGAGCACGGCGACCTTGCGCGCCCGCAGCGTCTCGCCCGGCAGGCGCCGCTTCAGCCCGTCGACGAGGAACAGCGGCACCGACTCGTTCACGCGGCTGACGGCGAGCAGCATGCCGGGCGCCGGCGAGCGCTCCTCGCTGAACGTGAAGTCCTTGCGCAGGCACGTGCCGGCGGTCATCCCCGGCAGCTTCATCCCGCCGCGCGGGTAGTCGCGGTTGATGAGGTCGATGACCTCGAAGACGTTCGCCCCGTACTGCTCGCACTCCATCATCAGCCGGTTCGGCAGCGCGAAGAGCGTGTAGCGCAGGATGTTCGTCCAGATCTTCGCCAGCTCGGCCTCGACCGGCGTGGTCTGCACGATCGGCGCGCCGAGGGCGGCGAAGACGGACGCGGCCTCCTCGCCGGAGCGCTCGCCGACGCCGCCGACGATGCACGGCAGAGTCGAGATCTCGTCGAAGAACCGCGAGGCCGCGATCCGCTCCGGGACGTGGGCGACGAAGACGTCGCGACCGACGACCAGCCCGCGGTGCAGCTCGAGGTACCCGGCGACGAACTCCGTCGTGCCGGGCGCGATCGTCGAGCGCAGGACGAGGCAGTGCCCGTCGCGCAGGTGCGGCAGCAGGTCGTCCAGGACGCTGCGGATCTGCGAGACGTCGATCTCGATGTGGCTGAACGACGGGGTCCCGAGGGTCAGCACGATGTGCTTGGCGCGAGCGGCCCCGGCGACGTCGTCGGAGACCTCGAGCATCGCGTCGTCGCGCCCCTGGACGCGGGCGAGCACCTCGTCGGCGCCGGGCTCGAAGAACGGCATGCGCCCGGCGGCGACCGCCCCCGTCCTCGTCGCGTCGACGTCGATGCCGATCGTGCGCAGGCCGCGGTCGGCGAAGGCGAGGGCGAGCGGCAGGCCTACGCGGCCCAGACCGACGACGGCGACGTCGAGATCCACGTGAGGGAGGCTAGATGATCGGCCCGGCGACCCGACGTCGCGGGGAACGGCGGGGCGCGGCGCGGCGGGGCGGCCGGCCGGCGGGGGCACGCTCAGCGCCCGGGGGAGGCCGCGGACCGGCGCCGGAGCGCCCCCTGGCGCTGGCGGCGAGCGGGCGGCCCGCTGCGCAGCACCGGCGCCGTCGGCTGGCCCGAGAGGCGCTGGCGCAGCAGCTGCAGGCTGAAGCGGAGGACGAAGAGCGGGTTGTAGCGGGCGTAGCGACGCCAGAGCCGGCGCGGCTCCTGCGACAGGCGGAACGCCCACTCCAGGCCCATCGACTGGATCCACCGCGGCGCCTGCGGCACGAGGCCGGCGTGGAAGTCGAACGCCGCGCCGACGCCGAGCAGGACCGGGGCGTCCAGCCGCGAGCGCATCGCGGCCATCCACTTCTCCTGCTTCGGCACGCCGATCCCGACCCAGACGACGTCCGCGCCGGAGCCGTTGATGTCGTCGACGACCCCCTGCTGCTCCTCGTCGCTCAGCTCGCGGTACGGCGGCGACCAGCCGCCGACGATCCGCAGGCCGGGGAAGCGGTCCCGGAGACGACGGGCGAGCCGGTCCAGCGCCAGGCGATCGCGACCGCCGTAGAGGTACACGCGGGTGCCGTTCTGGGCGGCGCGCTCGCAGTGCTTCGCCATGAGGTCCGGGCCGTAGACGCGGCTCGGCTGCTCGTGCCCGAGCAGGTTCAGCGCCCAGACGAGCGGCTGGCCGTCGGGGACGGTGAGCGAGCTGCCGAGGACCGCGGCGCGCGTCGCCTCGTCCTCCTGGCAGACCATGACGGTGTGGGTCGCGGCGACGCAGACGTAGCCCTGGCGGCGCGACGCGACCATCGCGTCGATCCAGGAGAGCGTGCGCTCGTACGTCGTGAGCGCCAGCGGGACGCCCAGCACCTCGACCTGGGGCGGCGGGGTGGCGAGCGCGCTGAGGACGTTCGCGTTGGTGACCGTGGGGCCGTCGTGGTGCATGAAGGGGATCCGTCCGAGCGAGGCCGCAGGGGGAAGCGGTCGTGGGCGCGTTCCCCGATGTCAACCCGGGGAAACGCCGGAAGTTGCGCGTCCGCCGCGTATGTGGCGCGTTCGCGCTCGCTTGGTGGCGGGCCTGCAACCGCGACCCTACCGACGGCCGGGCGGCGGCGATCCCCGGTCGGCACGGGCGTCCGCACCCCCGCGCCACCCGATCGGCGCGCGCGGCGCTGGCCGGTGCGGGCCACGAACGACGCCCCGGCTGCCTCGATAGCCTGCGGACGATGGCGAGCACCGGTGGCCGGGAGTGACCCGACGAGCCCTCATCACCGGAGTCACCGGCCAGGACGGGGGCTACCTCGCCGAGCGCCTGCTGGCCGACGGGACGGAGGTCGTCGGCACCGTCCGCCGCGCCGACGGCGCCCTCGAGCGGGCAGGGCTCGCGCACCTCGCGGGACGCGTCGCGCTGCTGGAGGCCGAGCTCGGCGACGCCACCTCGCTGCGTCGCGCCGTCGACGAGGCGCAGCCCGACGAGATCTACCACCTCGCCGCCCCGACCTTCGTGCCCGACTCGTGGCGCGACCCGCGCTCGGTCGTCGAGGCGATCGCCGGCGCGACCGGCACGATCCTCGGAGCGGCGCTCGAGCGCGAGGACGCGCGGGTGCTCGTCGTGACGTCGAGCGAGGTCTTCGGCGACGCGGGCGTCTCGCCGCAGGCCGAGGACGCGCCGATGCGCCCGCGCAGCCCGTACGGGGTGGCGAAGCTCGCCGCCCACGGCCTCGTCGGCACGCTGCGCTCCCACCACGATCGCTTCTTCGTCTCGGCGATCACGTTCAACCACGAATCACCGCGGCGGCCCGAGCGGTTCCTACCCCGGAAGGTCAGCCGCGGGGTGGCACGGATCGCACGCGGCCTCGAGGACGAGCTGACCCTCGGCGACCAGCGCGCGGTGCGCGACTGGTCGCACGCCGCGGACATCGTGGACGGCCTGGTCCTCGCCCTCCGTCACGACGAGCCGGGCGACTACGTCTTCGCCTCGGGCGCGCCCCGGACCGTCGGCGAGCTCGTCGATGCGGCGTTCGCGGCGGCCGGCGTCGAGCGACACGTCCTCGCCGCCGACGGCACCACGCGCGATCGGGTGCGCGTCGATCCGCGCTTCGTGCGCCCGCCCGAGCAGTGGCCCCCCGTCGGCGACCCGTCCCGGGCGCGCGACGTCCTCGGCTGGCGCCCGCGCGTGCCGTTCGAGGAGCTCGTCGCCGAGATGGTCCGCGCGGACCTCGAGCGGCTCGACGCCGCGAGCTGAACCGGGCCGGCCGGGGCCGACCTCGCGGGGACGGCGGCCTGCTGGTCGGGCGGGCCGCGGCGCGGGTCCGGGGCCCGCGGGGCCGCGGCGGCCTTGGCGCGGCGAGCGCTGGGCGTCGCCGTCGGCGACGTTCCTGCGACGATCCCGAG
>JALRCL010000089.1 GCA_023268575.1 Patulibacter sp. | reverse complement strand
GGCGTGGGCCTCAGCCCGCTGCTGCAGTACCCGTCGATGATGATCCACCCGCCGATGCTCTACGGCGGGTACACGCTCTTCGCGGTGCCGTTCGCCTTCGCCGTCGGCGCCCTCATCGCCGGCCGCGTGGGGGCGGAGTGGATCCAAGCGACCCGGCGCTTCGCGCTCGGCGCCTGGCTGCTGCTCGGCGTCGGCCTCGTCCTCGGCGCGCGCTGGAGCTACGCCGAGCTCGGCTGGGGCGGCTACTGGGGCTGGGACGCCGTCGAGAACGCCGGGCTCATGCCCTGGGTCCTGGGCACCGCCTTCCTGCACTCCGTGATGATCCAGGAGAAGCGGGGCATGCTCCGCGCCTGGAACGTCTCGCTGATCCTCGGCGTCGGCGTCCTCTGCGTCCTGGGCACCTTCATCGTCCGCTCGGGCGTCCTGTCGTCGATCCACGCCTTCGGCGCCTCGACCCTCGGGATCCCGTTCCTGCTGCTGCTCGTCGTCATGGCCGGCGGCTCGATCGCGCTCGTGACGTGGCGACGGGACGTCCTGCGCTCCGAGCACCGGATCGACTCGCTGCTCTCGCGCGAGGCGTTCTTCCTCGCCGGCAACGTCGTGCTCGTCGCGCTCGTGGTCGTGATCCTGTGGGGCACGTTCTTCCCGCTGATCGGCGAGCTCATCACCGGCCAGCAACGCCCGCTGGAGACCGTCTGGTGGGGGCGCTTCGTCGGTCCGCTGGCGCTCATCGTCACGCTGCTCATGGGGCTCGGGCCGCTCGCGGCCTGGCGCCGCACCACCGCCGCCCACGCGTGGCGGCAGGTCCGCGGCCCGCTCGCGGTCGTCGTCGTGGCCGTCGTCCTGGCCGGGATCCTCGGGGGCCTGGCGCGCGTGGACGTCGCGATCGCCGTCGTCGCCGGCGGCTTCGTGCTCGGCGCCGTCGGCCAGGAGCTGCAGCGCGGCGCCCGGGCGCGGCGCGGGGCCAGCGGCGAGCCGTTGCCCGTCGCCCTCGTGCGCCAGGTCGCGCGCAACCGCCGCCGCTACGGGGGCTACCTCGTGCACGCCGGCATCGCGGTGCTCGTCGTCGCCGTCGCGGCGAGCTCGGGGTTCAAGGAGCAGCGTCGGATCCACGCCGAGGTCGGCGACCGGTTCTCCGTCGGCGGCTACGACCTGCGCTACGAGAAGGCGATCGGCGACTGGGAGACCTCCCGCGACGGCGGCTCCGGCGAGCAGCTGCGCAAGATCATCCTCGGGGCCCAGGTCGGCGTGTACCGCGACGGGCGCCGGATCGAGACGATCGAGCCCACGCGCGAGTACTACCCCTCCACGGACACCTCGCTCGGTCCCGTGAGCCGCTTCTTCCTCGGCGAGGCCGCCACCGAGGTCGCCCTCGATACGGGCGCCACCCGCGACCTGTGGGTGGCGATGGCCCCCGACGGCGACGCGCTGGCGGCGGTCCTGACCGCGATCGACAAGCGGCTGGAGAAGACCGCCGCGCCGTTCGCGAACTCCGCGCAGGCCGCCGTGAACGTCGCGGCCTTCTACCGCGCACGCCCGTCCGCGATCACGTTCCAGGTCATCGTCGCCCCGGGCGTCACCTGGATCTGGATCGGTTCGCTCCTCGCGCTCCTCGGCGGCCTGCTGGCGATCTGGCCCGCCGCCGACGCCCAGACCCGGCGCGTGCGCGCCGGCTACCGCGCGCGGGTCGTGCGCGACCTCGGCCGCGCGCCCGCGGGGGACTGACGTGGGCAACGGGCTCGCGATCCTCGTCCTGCTCGTCGCGATGGTCGGCGTCGTGCTGCTGCTCGGACAGCCGCTCTGGCCCGGCGCCGCGGCAGCCGCCGCCGACCGCGACGACCTGCGCCGGGCCGACCTCGAGGCCGCGCGGACCGCGAAGTACCGCGAGATCCGCGATGCCGAGCTCGACCACGCGACCGGCAAGCTCTCCGACGAGGACTGGCGGGCGATCGACCGACGGCTGCGCTCGGACGCCGTCGAGATCCTCCACGCGCTGGACGCCCTCGGCGTGACGTCGGAGGCGCCGCCCGCGTCCTCCCCGGCCCGCGCCGACGCCGCCGCCGGTGGCGCGGCGGGCCCCGAGCGGGTCGACTGAGCTACCCTTCGCCGACGATGGAGGTCGTGCTCTCGATTCTGCAGGTCTTCGTGTCGGTCGTCCTGATCGCACTGATCCTGATGCACTCCGGCAAGGACGCCGGGCTGTCGGGGGCGTTCGGCGTCGGCACGGGCCAGGGCCCGCTCGGCGGCGGCTCCTACGTCGAGCGGAACCTCAACCGCTGGACCGTCCTCTTCTGCATCGTGTTCGTCGTGAACACGATCGTCCTGATCAAGATCTGACGCGGGCCTGGCGCGCCGGACGCCGCCGGGTCTGCGAGCCTCCGCCGCGATGGCCTCCGACCCGCGGCTCGTGACTCGGCGGACGATCGCCGGGTGGCTCGCCGCGGCGCTCGCCGCCGCGGCCGCGATCGTCCTCGCCGCCTCGGATCCAGGCCCGCGGGCCCTCGCCCCGCCCGGGCCGCCCGTCGTCGCCGACCTGCCCGACGCCCCGGGCACCGTCGACCTGCCGCCACGCGACGAGCGCCCCGCGACGCCGCCGGTGGCGCTCACGCCCGCCGACGGCGGCCGCGCGCTCGTGTGGGCGGAGCGAGGGACGGGTCGCGTGCTGCGAGCGACGCTCGAGGGGACGCGGGTCGTCGCCCCGGTGCTCGTCGCGGACCTGCCGGCCGTGCCGGGCGCCAGCGCCGGCGTCCGGGGCATCGCCGTCGACCGCCGTGGCCGCGTCCTCGTCTCGTTCGTGCGTCGGCGGGGACGGCGGCTCGTCGTCGTGGCGCTGCGCGACGGGCTGCGGCCCCGGACGGCCTGGGTCGGTCCGCGGGCCGGTCGCCTGCGCGTCGGGGGCGGCCTGGCGGCCCTGCCCGGCGGGCGCGTCGTCGTGGGCATCGGCGACCAGGGCCGCCTGGGCAGCGCGGCCCAGCCGGGATCGCTGCTCGGCCGCGTCGTGACGATCGATCCCGGTGGCCGCGCCGGGCAGGAGCCCCGACGGCGCTCGCGCGGCTGGCACGACCCGCTGGCGATCGCCGCCGACCCCCGCGGACGGATCTGGGTCGCCGACCGCCTCGGCGGCGGTGACGCCGAGCGCACGGGTCGCGCCGACCGCCCCCGCCTGCCGACCGTCCGCAGCCCGTTCCGGCGCGCCCCGATCGCGCTGGCGATCACGCCGGACAGCCGGCTGCTCCTCGCCTGCGGCGTCGGCTCCGGCCGCGTGGACCGCACCCCCCGCCGCGGCGTCGGCGCCGGAGGCGTGCCCCAGGTCCTCGACGCGCGCTGCCGCTACGGCATCACCGTCGTGGGGGACGAGGTGCTCGTCGTCGACGACGCCGGAGCGATCGTCCCGGCCGGGACCGTCGCGGAGCTCTCCGAGGCCGACCCGGTGGACGGGTGATGTCGTTTCCGGCCGGTGCGGCGACCGACCCGGGAGGGGAGGGCGGTCGATCTCGTGCTTGAAGGGCCGTGGGCGAAGCAGCGCGTGGCCGTCGGTCTCGCGATCGGCGTGGTTGTCGGACTGGCGAGTCCGGCGGCTGCCGGAACGTGGAGGGTGGAGTCGCGTCCTCCGCGTTTCGCGGCGGGCCCGGTTCAGGACGGGCAGCGCGTCTGGTGGGTGCAGGCCGCTCGGTCGGTGGCGGTCTCCGGGGCGATCGATGTCACGCGCGACGAGCGCCCGCGCGTCACGCTGCGGTCGCGATCGCTCAGGGGCGCTGATCGCGTTCCGGTGCCCGTGGTCCTCCCGCTGCCTCCTGCTGGCGCGGCGACGATGACGATCGACAGCCTCGTCGTCCGGGGGGCGACCGCGCGCATGGTGCTGCGCTATTGCACCGCCGATCGTCCAACGCCCTCCTGCGACGACCCGACGCGCCTCGCGACGATCGACGTGCGCACGGGGGCGGTGGTCGACGTCCGGACGCCGGCGCCCGATGTGCCGTTCGGGCTCGGCTACGGGGCGACACCCGGCGGGGACACGCGCCGGCCGCGCCGGCTCTTCGATCTCGATGACGGTCGCCCGGCGATCACGCTTCCTGGACGCACGTTCGCGGCGACGCCGCGCTACGCCGCCGCGAACGAGGGCGCGAGCGAGCTGAACGAGGGTGGGTGGTCGGTCCTGCGGGTCGTTGATCTTCGGACGAACCGCACCCGCTACCGGGTCTCGGCGCGCACGGTCAAGCGTGTGGCCCTCGCGGGGGTCCGCGACCGGATGTTGCGGACTGGTGGAGGCACCGAGTCCCCGTGGGGCGTCGGGGTCGTCGGCGTCCAACCCGATGGATCGCTTCGCTTGTCGGTGTGGCGTGCGCGGGGTCGTGGGGTGCAGCCGGTGCGGATCACGCGCGACGGGAAGCTCCGGCGCGTGGGCGAGCGGCTCCTCGGCGCCTACGCGGTTCGCACGTCGATCGCGGGTCGTCGTGCGCTGATCGAGAGCGCCGGATCCCGCTCGTGCACG
>JALRCL010000989.1 GCA_023268575.1 Patulibacter sp. | reverse complement strand
TGAGCCTCGGCGTCGAGGACCAAGACGGCGCCCGGGCCACCGGTGATGACGGTCGGTGACCCTCAGATCCTGTGGCGTGGGCACCGTCGCCGGTCATCGGCGGCGAGGCGACCCGAGGATCGGTGGATCCAGGCCGAGACGCGCGCGTCGCGCCGACTGCTCGCCGCCGGGTGGGCTAGCGGATCATCCCGCCGGCGACCGTGTCGTTCGTGCCCTCGTCGATGAGGATGAACGCCCCGGTCGCGCGGTCCTGCGCGTACGGATCGCCGACGAGCGGGCGCTTCACGCGCAGGCGGATCCGGCCGATGTCGTTCAGCCCGAACGCGTCGACGGGACCGCTCTCGCGCTCGAGCGTGTGCAGGTCGACGCGGTCCAGCAGGGCCTCGACGCGCGCCTGGGTCGTCGTCGTGAGGTGCTTGACGAGCAGGCGGGCCCCGGGACGCAGCGGGGTCTCGCTCATCCAGCAGACGTCGGCCTCGAGCTCGCGCAGGACCTGGGCCTCGTGCTCGTCCTCGAGCCCGACGAGCACGTCGCCGCGGCTCACGTCGAGGTCGTCCGCGAGGTGGACGGTGACCGACAGCGGCGGGGCGGCCTCGTCGAGGTCGCCGGTGAGCGTCTCGATCCGGGCGACCGTCGACTCCCGGCCCGAGGGCAGGACGCGGACCGCGGTGCCGGGGCGCAGGACGCCGCCGGAGACCTGCCCGGCGTAGCCGCGGTAGTCGTGCAGCTCGGCGGAGTCGGCGTCGCCGGGGCGGATGACCCACTGGACCGGGAAGCGGACGTCGGTGAGGTTGCGGTCGCTGGCGACCTCGACGGTCTCGAGGTGCTCGAGCAGCGTCGGGTGGTCCACGTCGGCGCGGTACCAGCCCGGCGAGTCGCCGTGCTCCACGACGTTCGTGCCGTGGAGCGCGCTGATCGGGATGACGTGGATGTCCGGGATCCCGAGCCGGCGCGACATCTCGGTCGTCTCCGCCTCGATCGCGCGGAAGCGGTCCTCGTCCCAGTCGACGAGGTCCATCTTGTTCACCGCGAAGGTCACGTGGCGCAGGCCCAGCAGCGACGCGATGAACGTGTGGCGCCGCGTCTGCTCCACGACGCCGTGGCGGGCGTCGACGAGGACGATCGCGAGGTCGGCGGTCGAGGCCCCGGTGACCATGTTGCGCGTGTACTGCACGTGCCCGGGGGTGTCGGCGAGGATGAAGCTCCGCGCCCCGGTGGTGAAGTAGCGGTACGCGACGTCGATCGTGATGCCCTGCTCGCGCTCGGCCCGCAGGCCGTCGGTGAGCAGCGACAGGTCGACGACGCCCTCGCCGTGCCGGCGGACGGACGCCTGCTCGACCTGCTCGAGCTGGTCGGCCAGAACGCTCTTCGTGTCGTAGAGCAGCCGCCCGATGAGCGTCGACTTGCCGTCGTCGACGGAGCCGGCGGTCGCGACCCGCAGGAGGTCGGCGGAGGTGAGCTGGTCAGCGGCGGCGGACACTAGAAGTACCCCTGGGTCTTGCGGTCCTCCATGGCGGCCTCGGACGCGCGGTCGTCGGCCCGGGTCTCGCCCCGCTCGGTGACGCGCGTGGCGGCGATCTCGGCCACGACGTCCTCGAGCGCCGTCGCGGTCGACTCGACCGCGCCGGTGATCGTCAGGTCCCCGACGGTGCGGTACCGGACGCTCAGCCGCTCGACGACCTCGCCCTCCCGCGGCTGGAGGAACGCGCTGACGGCGTAGAGCATCCCGTCGCGGCGCAGCACCTCGCGCTCGTGGGCGAAGTAGATCGGCGGGAGCTCGAGCCGCTCCTCGGCGATGTACTGCCAGACGTCGAGCTCGGTCCAGTTGGAGATCGGGAACACGCGGACGTTCTCGCCCTGGCGGATGCGCGTGTTGTAGAGGCTCCAGAGCTCCGGCCGCTGGTTCTTCGGGTCCCAGCCGCCGAAGTCGTCGCGGAAGCTGAAGATCCGCTCCTTCGCGCGGGCGCGCTCCTCGTCTCGCCGGGCGCCACCGAAGCAGGCGTCGAACCCGTGCTCCTCGATCGCGTCGAGCAGCGTGGTCGTCTGCAGGCGGTTGCGCGAGCTGCGCACACCCGTGTTGTCCTGCACGCGACCCGCGTCGATCGTGTCCTGCACGGAGGCGACGATCAGTCGCTCACCGAGCTCGGCGGCACGGCGATCGCGGTACTCGATGACCTCGGGGAAGTTGTGCTCGGTGTCGACGTGGAGCAGCGG
>JALRCL010000926.1 GCA_023268575.1 Patulibacter sp. | reverse complement strand
GCCGCCGACGACGCAGAGGTCCGCCTCGGTCGCACCGACGACCGGCGCTGCCGGATCCGGCAGCGTCACGTCGGTCGCGTCCGGGTCGAGCCAGAAGGGACGGACCGCGGCGTCCGCGTAGCTCGCGCGGTCGGCGGCCGTCGGCGGCGTCCGGGGCCAGGGGACGCTCATCGCCGGACCCGCCGCGACCGGGTCGCCGGGACGGTCACCGCGGCACCGCGTCCGGGTCGACGTAGGGCAGCGCGCGCAGCGCCCGGTGCACCGTCATCGTCTGCTCGGGGTTGGAGAGGTCGACGCCGAGCAGCTCCTCGAGCCGCGTCAGGCGGTTGTAGAGCGCCTGCCGGTTGAGGTGCAGCGCCCGCGCCGTCTCGGCCTTGCGCCAGCCGTTCGCGCACAGCGCCTCGAGCGTCGGCAACAGCGCGTGCTTGCGCTGGGCGTCGTGCTCGAGCAGCGTCCCGAGCCGCCGCCGGACGAACGCGGCGACCTCCGCGTCGTCGCGCCAGCGCCAGAGCAGCCGCTGCAGCTCGAGCGCCCCGGCGTCGTGCCAGTGCGCCGGCGGCAGGCTCGCCGCGGCGGACGCCGTCTCCGCTGTGAGCTGCAGGCCGCGGCCCGCCTCGGGCCACGCGACGGGCAGGCCGACGGCGACGAGCAACGGGCCGGCCCCGAGCCGCCGGCCCGCCGCGGCGCGCAGGGCGTCGGCGACCCCGTCGGCGACCGCGGCGCGGTCCTGGTCCTCCCGCAGCGCGACGAGCCCGAGCAGCCGCCCGGGCCGCCCGCGCTGCCCGATGAGCGCGACCGTCCCACGCCCGTCGAGCTCGGTCTGGGCGTCGCGCAGGACGAGGCTCCAGTCGGCCGAGCCGGCGGCGGCGTCGCTCTCGGCGGCGACCGGCAGCAGCCGTGGTCCCACCGGCGCGAACCCGATCGAGCGCGCCTGCCGCTGCGCGTCGCGGCCCGAGATCCGGCCGGCGGCGAGGTCGACGAGGAAGTCCCCGCGCTCCCGCGCGACGAGCTCCTCCTCCTGCCGGGCGCGCAGCAGCGAGAGCGCGACGATCCCGGCGGCGCGCTCGAGCACGACCTCCGCCCGCTCGTCCAGCGGCCCGCGCAGCGGCAGCGCCAGGAGCCGGCCCGCTGCCTGGTTCGGGCCGTGTGGGACCGGGGCGGCGAGCCCGGCGCGCCACGGCGCGCGGCCGTCGCCCTTCGCCGCCGTCCACGCGTCGAGCGGATCGACGGGCGCCCCGTCGCCGTCGTCGGCGTGGTGGGGACCGGCGGCGTGGAAGAGCAGCCGGCCGTCGCCGTCCTCGAGGAAGACCGGGTTGTCGACGAGCTCGGCGGTCGCCGCGAGGACCTCGGGGATGCCCTGGCCGGCGAGGAGCAGCTCGGTGAGGCGCCGGTGGACGTCGTCGCCCCGGCGCAGCAGCGCGTAGTGCGCGTGGACGATCTCGCGGTGGATCGCCTCGGTCACCGAGACGAACGGCACCTCGCGGTGCAGCGCCACCAGCGGCAGGTCGTGCTGCCGGGCCGACTGCACGATCGCGTCGGGCATCGTCGGGAAGCTGTGGCCGAGCTCGATCGCGAGCGCGGCGATGCCCTTGTCGGCGAGGCCCGCCACGAACCGCCGCTGGTCGGCGACCCGCTTGCCGATCCCCAGGCCGGTCGTCAGCAGCAGCTCCCCGCCGCGCAGCATCGACGCGATGTAGTCGACCTCGCCCGCGTGGACCCAGCGGATCGGGCGGTCCAGCCGGTCGGCGCCCGCGAGCACGTCGGGCATGCCGCGACGCAGGACGGGCAGGTCGAGCGCCTGGCGAACGGTGATCCGCGGGGCGGGAGCGGCGACGGGGGCGGGCGTCGTGGTCATCGCGTGGCCGCATCATCGCCGCCCGCGAGGCCCGTCGTGCTGGCAGATCGTCCAACGGTCCGCAGCCGCGACTGGACGATCCGTGTGCCGGCCGCCGGCGCCGCGGCTCAGCGATCGTCGTCGTCGAGGTCGTCGATCGCGTCGAGGATCGTCGCGGCGATCGCGTCGAGCTGGTCGACCTGCGCGTCGTCGAGCGCGCCCATCACCGGCTTCCGGATCTCCGCGACCTGTCGCGGCGAGATCCGCTCGACGAGCGCGCGGCCCTCGTCGGTCAGGCGCAGCAGGAAGGCTCGCCCGTCGTCGGGGTCGGAGCGGCGGGAGACCCAGCCGTCGCGCTCCATCCGGCGCACGGCGTGCGAGAGCCGGCTGGGCGAGAAGTGCAGGCGGCCGCAGACGTCGCTCATGCGCAGCTCGCCGCACGGCGCCGCGTCGAGCACGACGAGCACCTTGTAGTACGCGTGCGGCATCCCGCCGTCGCGCTGGACCTGCCGCTCCAGGACCTCCTCGAGACCCTGGACGGCGAACATCAGCCGTCGCCACGCCTGCGCGCGGGCGGGATCCAGGGCTGGTCGAGAGGGGGCATCGGGCACGCGTGGGTCCTGGGTTGCACCAATGAAGCCATCGCGCTACGGTTCAGGTGCTTGAGAGTTCAAGTATAGGCGCGAGGGACCTTCTGGGACACGCGCTGCCGGGGTTGGGGGACCTTCGACAGCGCACTCCTCGAGCCGGACGCCGGCGTTCGCGTCGGCGTCACATCGTTCGTGCGATCAGCACGCTGCAGGGCGCGTGGCGGGCAACCTTGTCCGCCACGCCGCCCAGCAGGAATCGCCGCGCGCCGCGCAGCCCCTTGCTGCCCACGACCACGAGATCCGCGTCGTGGTCGGTCGCTGCGGCCAACAGCACCGACGCGGGGTCGCCGCGACGCGTCTCGACCGTCGCCTCGACCCCGGCGTTCCACGCGATCCGGCGGCCGATCGCCACCGCGCTGCGCGCGTCGGCCTCGGTCGAGACGAGCCAGCCGAGGTCCGAGAGGCCGTCCGGGACGGCGCCCTTCGCGCGTGCCACGACGCCGAGGTAGGCGCTGACGACGTGGAGGCTCGCGCCGACGCTCGCCGCCAGACCGGTGGCCTGGGCGACCGCGAGCGCCGCGCTCAGCGACCCGTCGGTGCCGACGACGATCCGCTGCGGGACCCCGCCGGGTCGGGGGTCGCTGCGGCGGCGGCGCGGCGTCGCCCACGCGGCGACCGCCTGCAGCAGCCCGCCGACGACGACGAACGAGCCGGCCGCGGCGCCGCGCAGCAGCTCGCCG
>JALRCL010000833.1 GCA_023268575.1 Patulibacter sp. | reverse complement strand
TGCCGCACGAGATCTCGGGCGGCGAGCAGCAGCGGGTGTCGGTCGCCCGGGCCTTCGTCAACCACCCGCCGCTGCTGCTGGCCGACGAGCCGACCGGCAACCTCGATCCCGACACGACGATCGGGATCATGCAGCTGCTCTACCGGATCAACAAGACCGGTACGACGGTGCTCGTGGCCACCCACGACGAGGGCATGGTGAACCGGATGCGGCGCCGCGTCATCGAGCTGCAGGCCGGCCGCATCATCCGCGACGAGGTCGCCGGCGGGTACGGCCGCGAGGGCCTCTCCTCCGAGTCGACCGCCGAGTTCGGCGCCCTCATGCGCGGCGAGCCGGCACCCGCCCCGCAGCGCCTGCGCCAGCGCGCGGCCAGCGAGGCCGACCTCTTCGACGACGCGTTCGCCGACTGAGCCCGCTCCCGCTCCTCCCGCACCTCGACCGCGCACCCAGACTCATGAACCGCGTCAGCTTCTTCTTCAAGGAGGCGATCCGCTCGATCGGCCGCAACCCGATCCCGAGCTTCGCCGCCCTCATGGCCGTCCTCATCACCGTCCTGGTGCTCGGGGTCTTCATCCCGGCCGTCCAGCTCGCCAACGGCGCCGCCGACGACGTGCGCAGCCGCGTGCAGGTCTCGGTCTTCATGGACAAGGACGCCTCGAAGGCCGACGTCGCCCGCGTCGCCGAGCGCCTGCGCGGCGACACCCCGCACGTGAAGAACGTCGTCTTCGTCTCCAAGGAGCAGGCGCTCAAGGAGCAGAAGAAGCAGAACCCCGAGGCCTACGAGCTGCTGGGCAACGTCAACCCGCTGCCCGACACCTTCCGGATCACCCCGGACAGCGCCTCGAACACGAACGCCCTGCTCGCGTCGCTGACGCCGAAGGGCACGAGCGGCAAGGGCTCGCCGTTCGACAAGGCGATCGGCGAGGTCAAGGCGTCGAAGTCCGAGACGAACAAGATCGTGAAGATCACCGGCGCGGTGAAGCTCTCGCTCGGCGCGCTGGCGTTCCTGCTCGTCGTCGCCTCGGTCCTGCTCATCTCGAACACCATCCGGCTCTCGCTCTTCTCGCGCCGCCGCGAGGTCGAGGTGATGAAGCTCGTCGGCGCGACCGACTCCTTCATCCGGTGGCCGTTCGTCATCGAGGGGCTGATCCTCGGCGCAGCCGGCGGCGCTGTCGCGATCTGCATGCTCGCGCTCGCGAAGGTCACGATCCTCAACCAGCTCGAGGGGATCGCGACCCTCATCTCGCGGCCGGACATGATCGCCTTCGGACCGCTCATCGGTCTGCTCGTGCTCGCCAGCGTGCTCGTCTCGGCTGCCGGCTCCGGGCTCTCGCTGCGCCGCTTCCTGCGCGTCTGAGCCGCCCCCGCCCGTAGGCTCCGGGCGTGCTCGGACGCTGGTCCCCCGCCACGCGCGCCGCCCTCGGGGCGGCGCTCGTCGTGCTCGTGCTGCTCGGGGCCTGGCTCCTGTCGCGTGGGGACGATGGGCCGGCCCTGCGCCTCGAGCTCGGGACGGACGCCTACCCGCTGCGGGGCGACCGCACCGGCGATCGGGAGCTCCTGCGCACCGCGGCGGAGGAGTGGATCGCCGACGCGCGGGACGAGGATCGCGACGTCCCGCTGCCGGGGGTCCGGGGCGACGAGGTCGAGGTGGCGGCGTTGTGGGCCGGCCGTCGTGGCGACTACGACGTGGTGATCCTCGAGGCCGACGGGACGGCGGCCATGCTCACGCACCGGCGACAGGACGGCCAGCCGTGGTTGACGGAGACGA
>JALRCL010000639.1 GCA_023268575.1 Patulibacter sp. | reverse complement strand
AGACGCGACCAGGCCGGCCCTGGCCCGGGACGTCGGGACGCGATCGGCCCGCCCCCGGCCCGCGACGTCGGGACGCGACCCGCCTGACCCCGACTCGCGACGTCCGGACGCGACCGGCGAGGTCCTGCCAGCCAGCGTCGGGACGCGGCCGGCGAGGCCCCTGCCAGGCTGGGCGGGTGCGCCGTCCGCCTCCCCTCCCCGACCGGCGGTTCGACGGCCTCGCCGAGGCCTACGAGCGCTGGGAGGCGCTGACCGGCGACCCGGTCGCCGACTGGCTTCCCGCCGCGCTGGCGCGGATCGGCGGACCGCGACGTCGTGCCGTGGACCTCACGTGCGGCGGCGGCCGGCACGCCGTGCTGCTGGCCGACGCGTACGACGCGGTGCTCGCGAACGACCTCTCGGACGACATGGTCGCCCACGCCCGCCGGCTCCGCCCCCGACCGAACGTCACCTACCGCGCCGGCGACCTCCACGCGGTCACGGGGTCCTTCGACCTCGTCTTCACGGCGGCCGCGCTCCACGACGTCCCGGACCTCGATGCCGCGCTGCGCCAGGTCCGGCGCCTCGTCGCCCCGGGCGGCGCCGCGATCGTCGTCGACGTGGTGGCCGACCGCCCACGGCTGCGGGGGCCGCTGCCGCGGTCCGTCGTCCGGGCGTCGATGCTCCACCGGCTCGCGGGCGACCTTCTGCGGCGCGACCCCGACGCCCGCGCCCGCTACCGGGCCGGGACGCACCCGGCGTGGCTGGAGCACCTGGCGAGCGACCGCCTGTCGCTGCGCGGCGATCTCGTCCGCCGGATCGACGCGGTGATGCCCGGCGCGCGGCACGAGCGGCTGCAGTACCTGCACGCCGCGGTCTGGCCGGCGCCGCGCTGACGCGAGGCCCGGCGACGGACGTCCTGGTGGCGATCCGCGACGCACCGTCGCGCCCCCGTGGCACGGCCGAGGTCCGCGGCGCCCGAGCGCGTCGGTCGCGGAGCACGTACCGCAGCCGGGCCGACACGCCGGCCGAGGGACCCGGCCGTCCGAGACCGCGACGACGCTCGGAGCCCTCCCACGGGCGGGCCCCGAGCGTCGGTCGCGGATCATCTGCCGGAGACGGCCCGGACGCGCCCGCCGTCTGGGACCGTGACGGCGCGCTCGGCGTCCTCCCGCGTGCGGTCGCCTCCCGGACCGACCAGGTCCCTCCCACGGACGAGAGAAGGGGGGCCGAATCAATCCCGACGCGCCGAGTTGGCATTTCCGGATCGCGTCGTGTAGTCTGCGCCGCGGTCGTGGGAGTTAGGGCGACCTTCCTCCCTAGATGATCACCCCGAGCACCAGCCCCGCCACCCGCGCCGCCATGACCGCCGTTCCGGACAGGGACGGCGGGGAGCGGATGGCGGGGCTGCCCCGGGGGGATCGTCGAACCTGCGCGACCACTGACCGTCCTCCGCGTCGTCGGCCTCGGCCGATCGGCGTCGGACGACAGGGGACCACCGGCACGCCCACGTATTGAGGGATGCGTGGGACCGGGGCCGGAGCTCTGTGAGGGGAGCTCCGGCCCCGCCCGCCGGTCTCGTCCGACGCTCCGCGCCAGGCGGCCGTGGCCGCCCGCTCGGCCCGGCGCGTCGAAGGCGCGTTGGGCGTTCGCGAGCGCCTTCGTCCCGCGGTGCCCGCCTCGGACGGCGCCCGCTCCCCGCGCCGGGCGAACCGGGCCGATCCACCGCTGCGCGGGGCGCTCGGGCCCGGTCCGCCGGCCTCGTTCCCAGCCTCGCGGCACGCCCGGCGCCCCGCAGAGCACCAGGCGTGCAGAACGTCGGCCTCGCGGCCGGCGACCTGACGAGCGCGACGTCCCGCTCGCGATGCGTGCCCGACGTCGTGCTCGCTCGGCGCCGTACCAGCGGTTCGACGTCGCGCACGCACGAGGCACCGCACGCACCCGCCCGCACACGTCCGGCACCGAGAGGAGCGCACGCGCTCAGAGAGGAGCCGTAACGCACACGTCGGGCAGACGCCCTCCACCCACGGTAAACCGCACGCACCCGACGGGCGGACGTCCTCCACCCACGGGGAGCCGCACGTACCCGCCGGCAGACGTCCTTCACGCACGGGGAACCGCACGCACCCGCCGGGCAGACGCCCTCCACCCACGGAGAACGGCACGCACCCAGCGGGGAGACACCCAGCACCAAGGACGCAGGACGAGCCGCACGCACCAAGCGGATCGCCCGGACCGGACGCGCGAGGACCCACGCGGGCGCACCGCGCGGGCGACCGGTCGCGCGGCGCCCTCGCGACGCGACCCGCGACGCAGACAGAGGACTGGCACCGCCGAGGAACCGCGACCGCGACCGCCGCCGACGCGGCGCCGGCACGCCGGGAACCCGCGCCCGGATCCGCCGCCGGCCACGGCGTGGCGAAGCGCGGCGCACCCGACCCGCAGCACGCGGTGCGCCGGATCCCCAGCAGGCGAGGGCGGCGCGGCCCGCGGCGTCAGCCGAGCTTGCGGTCGATCGCCCGCAGGACCGTCTTGCGATTCCCGGCGCGGGCCTCGTGGTCGCGCACGCGACGCAGCTCGGCGGGAGGCAGGCCCTCGAGCGCGGCCACGACCTGGGCCGCCGTCAGGTCGTCGTAGCCGTCGATCGGGAGGCCCGGCCGCGAGCCGGCGATCTTCTCGCGCCCCCGCCCGAGCAGCTGCTCGACCTCGCCGCGCAGCTCCTCGGTCTGCCGGCGACCCGCGGCGACGATCGTGCCGGCGAGCTCCTGGGCGTCCTGGCGCGTCATCCGGCCGCGTCGGACGGCGTCCTCGAACGCCTCCTGCACCCGCTCGCCGGTGAGCACGACGCTCTGGGCGAGGAGCTTCGCGACCGCCGTCAGGTGCGCGCCGGTCCCGTCGTCCTCCGGGGACTCGCTGCCCGCGGCGCGGCCGCGGTCTCCCTCACGGGATCGGGTGTCGTCGGTCATCGCCGTGCGGCCTCTCGGCGAGCCTACCCGACCGCCGACCCGGCTCCGGCGGGCTCGGCGGCGAACGGCCCGACCTGCAGCGCCCATTCGAGGAGCGCCTTCTGGGCGTGGCGGCGGTTCTCTGCCTGGTCCCAGATCCGCTGGCGGTCGCCGTAGAGGACGTCGGCGGTGATCTCCTCGCCCGGGTGCGCCGGCAGGCAGTGCAGCGCGATCGCGCCGGGCGCCGCGGCGTCGAGCAGCGCGTCGTCGACCTGGTACGGCGCCAGCGCGGTGCGGCGGGCGTCGCTGTCGGTGTCGCCCATCGAGACCCAGACGTCGGCGTAGAGGCAGTCCGCGCCGGCGACGCCGGCCCGCGGGTCGCTCGCCAGCGTCGCCGTCGTCTCGTCCGGATCGAGCTGGTAGCCGTCGGGGGCGACGACCGTGACCTGCAGCCCCGCGATCGCCCCGACGAGGGCGAGCGAGCGCGCGACGTTGTTGCCGTCGCCGACGTAGGCGAGGTGCAGGTCGTCGAAGCCGCCGTCGGCACCGAGGCGCTCGGGGAACGCCTCCTGGAGCGTCAGCAGGTCGGCGACGACCTGACACGGGTGGTGCCCGTCGGTGAGCAGGTTGATGACGGGGATCGACCCCTCCTCCGCGAGCTCCTCGAGCAGCGCGTCGGCGTTCGTGCGGATGCCGACCGCGTGGACGTGGCGGGAGAGGATCCGCGCGGTGTCCTTCACCGACTCCCCCCGCGAGAGCTGCATCTCGTCGGGGCGCAGCAGCAGCGGGTGGGCGCCGAGCTCGCTGATGCCGACCTCCATCGAGATCCGCGTGCGCGTCGAGGGCTTCTGGAAGATCAGCGCGACCGAGCGACCGGCGAGGCTCTCGCGACCGAGCGCCGGGTCCACCTTGAGCGCCGCCGCGCGTCGCAGCACCGCGAGCAGATCGTCGAGGAAGCCGCACGCGAGCTTCGGAAGCGGGCCATGCAGGACGCGATCGACGAGAAGCGCCGCCAGTGGGACGCGGAGGTCGAGGCGATGTGTCTCGAGTTCGGGTTCGACAGCAGCGGCGAGGCAATCGCATG